>VGOX01000387.1 GCA_016875755.1 Chloroflexota bacterium | reverse complement strand
ATGTGCGTGAGACATTCCGCAAGCGTGCAAAGCTTGTCAAATCCTTGCGGACTTTTCTCGACGACCACGATTTCCTTGAAGTGGAAACGCCCATCCTTCAGCCGTTGTATGGCGGTGCGGCGGCACTTCCGTTCGTGACACATCACAACGAACTGGAGCAGGATATGTACCTGCGCATTTCATTCGAGTTATATCTCAAGCGTTTGTTGGTAGGAAATATGGAACGCGTTTACGAGATCGGACGTGACTTCCGCAATGAAGGCGTGTCGTTCAAACACAACCCTGAATTCACGCAGTTGGAATTCTACTGGGCGTATGCGGATTATTTGCAAGTGATGGAACTCACCGAGCAAATGGTGGCCTACGCTGCCGAGCAGGTGACAGGCTCTACCAAGGTCACTTTTGGCGAGCATGAGTTGGAATTCAAGCCGCCCTGGAAACGCGTCGAAATGCGTGACGGCATACTGGAAACCAGCGGCGTGGATATTGCCGAGCACAAAACTGCCGAAGCGTTGTTCAAAGCGATCAAGGAGAAACTGCCCAAGGCGATGCCTGATCCGAAAGCCACGCGCGGTAAGTTGATCGATTTCCTCGTCAGCGAATATTTAGAGCCGACTCTCATCCAGCCAACATTCCTCTACAACTACCCGCGTGATATTTCGCCGCTGGCAAAATCCATGCCTGGTGACCCGCTCACGGTGGAGCGTTTTGAAGGCTATGTAGCAGGTTTTGAGTTGTGCAACGCTTTCACCGAGTTGAACGACCCGCTCGATCAGGAGCAGCGCTTCCTTGAAATGGGACGCGACTACGAAGCCGATGATGAAGAGAAGCATCCGCTCGATGAAGATTACCTGCGCGCCATGCGCTATGGCATGCCTCCCAATGGCGGCTTCGGTATGGGTGTGGACAGGCTCACGATGGTGCTGACGAACAAACACTCCATTCGTGAAGTGCTTCTATTCCCTGCATTGAGAAAAGAAGAATAGTTTTTGGAGGCGGATTTCAGATCCGCCTCTTTTTATGCTTCTTGTTGCTGTGGTTCATTCCCTCAAAGCCGATTACAATCGTGCGAAATCCCACAGGTGATTAATGAATTTCTCCACTTCCCGCGATTTTGCCCTTCAACTCGACCAACAAGATAAACTCGCCTCCTTCAAAGAGGCGTTTGTCATTCCAGACCCGAGCCTCATCTACTTTGACGGTAATTCACTCGGTGCCATGCCCAAAGCCGCGCAGGAAAAATCACGCCAAATTGTCGATGAGCAATGGGGCAAAGACCTCATCCGTGGCTGGAACAAAGGCTGGTGGGACGCTCCCTCGCGCGTGGGGGATAGGATCGGTCAACTCATCGGCGCGGCGGCAGGTCAAACCCTCGTTGGTGATACCGTTTCGGTTAACCTCTTCAAGCTTGCTACCTCCGCGCTTACATTGCAGCCGCACAAAACCCGCATCATCACAGACACGTTTAACTTTCCATCTGACCTTTATATTCTTCAGGGTATCAACCAAACGCTTGGCAACCGCCATGAAATCATCCGCATCGGCGCCAGCGACAACGACATCACCCCCGACCTCGCCGCGCTCAAAGCCGCCATCAACGAGAACACCGCGCTTGTCACGCTCTCGCATGTCGTTTTCAAAAGCGGCTACATGTACGACATGCAGCGCATCACCGACCTCGCCCACAAAAAAGGCGCACTCGTCCTTTGGGACCTCAGCCACTCTGTCGGCTCCGTCCCCGTCCACCTCGACGACTGCAACGCAGACTTCGCCATCGGCTGTACCTACAAATATCTCAACGGCGGTCCTGGCGCGCCCGCATTTTTATACGTCAACAAAAACATTCAAGAAAAATTATCATCGCCCATCTGGGGTTGGTGGGGTCAAAAAAATCCCTTCGACTTCGACCTCGATTACACTCCCGCACCCGGCTCGCAACGTTTCCTCGTCGGCACGCAACCGATGATCTCTCTCCTCACCATGGAAGCCGCCCTCGAACCGATGCTTCAAGCAGGCATGGACTCGCTCCGTGAAAAGTCCATCTTGATGACAGACTTCGCCTCATTCTTAACCGATAGCTGGCTCGTCCCCTTCGGCTTTTCCCTTGGCTCGCCGCTTGACTCTGCCATACGCGGCTCGCACATTTCCATTCGCCACCCCGAAGGCTACCGCATCAACCGCGCCCTCATTGAAGAAATGAACGTCATCCCAGATTTCCGCGCACCTGACAATCTTCGCATCGGCTTTGCGCCGCTTTACCTTTCTTTTGCAGATGTATGGGAAGGGTTCGATAGAATCCGACGCGTGATGGAAGAAAAACGATACGAGAAATACCCGAAGAACAAGTTGGCGGTGACGTAATTGGACATTGGACGATAGACCATGTTTGTCCATTGTCAGAATAGGAATCTATGGAAACCAAACCCGATACCATCAAAATCTCTGCCTCTCACAAAGAGGAAATTTTTGCCATGCGTGCTGATCTGTATGTGACGGTCAAAGGCGCATCCCTTGTCAGCGGGGCAGAGGCGATGAAAAAGGCGAAAGAGGTGAGCCAACTTGTCGAAGCAGTGACCAGCTTTGGGTTAAGTCCCGAGGCGGTGATGTTACAGGGAGTCCGCATTGAAACGGCGAGTGGTACGCTGCTCAAGTCATCCAGCGCGGCGTATCGGTTGAAAATCCGCTGTCAGGATTTGGGTCAGTTCGCGGGATTGGTGGATGTGATTGCTGCGCAAAAAAATGCGTCGTTGGATCGGGTGGTATGGAAATATGATGAAGACGAAGCGCGCGAGCGGATGTTGACGTTGGTTATCGAGAAGGCAAAGACTAAAGCGGAAAATGTAGCGG
Organism: Chloroflexota bacterium; assembly: GCA_016875755.1. Classification (GTDB taxonomy): domain Bacteria; phylum Chloroflexota; class Anaerolineae; order Anaerolineales; family Villigracilaceae; genus Villigracilis. The sequence continues at coordinate 611 of VGOX01000387.1, read as the reverse complement.
CGTCTTTGGGCGTGAAGCTGCTGGGTGTGTATGATTTTATTGAAAATATTTTTGACGAAGAAATGCCTGCCATGTATGCGCCGCAAGCGTTGATGAAGCGTTCTGTTTCTGCTGCTGCCGAGCCGAATTTGGGGATTGAGATTCAGCATAATAAAAACATCCACGTAAGCGTGGATGTTTGGTATCGAGTTTCTTCGTTTTGATCATTTGCGGGTGAGCACGATCACAGATGCGCCGTCCGCGGAGACCAGAGTTAAGGTTGTGCCGTCCGATTCGACGGTGAGAGCCTTGTCATTGAGGATGCTAAGCACTGTGCTTTCCTGCTCGTTGATGTCTTCGCAGAACATCATGGTGGATAGGACGGAACCAAAGGTGATGTTGTCTCCGCTGACGGAATATTCCGCGCCGAATGAATTACAACCAACCGTTCCGCCAAATTGACCATCCGCCCCAAAGTTGATGGAGGTTTCCACATTGGGCAGGGCGGGGGTGGGGGCAGAGGCGTTTCCATACGAAACGAGAGACCATTCGCCTTCGAGAGAGGCGGAACTTCCTGAACAGGCAGAGATGAGCAGACCTGCAAGGGTGAAGAGGGTAAGAATTGATAAAAG
>VGOX01000386.1 GCA_016875755.1 Chloroflexota bacterium | reverse complement strand
GGGATGGCTTCCTGTGTCATCGCAACCATGGTCCATGCAGCGGCTTCGGCTGTGCCTTGGACATCCTGCGGTGAAAGTGTGGGCGTACCCTGCGGTCCGCAGGCTGTCAATACAACAGCAAGCAGTGCAATGATCGGTAATATTTTCTTGAACATGTTATTTATTTCTCCGTATTTTTTTATTTAATGGTGATTCTGTCTTTCAAAAGCGTGATCGTTAACTCACCGCCTTTTGAGAGTGAAAAACTTCCAGTAAACTGTCTTCCGCCTACCCAGGCAACATAGGTATATTTCCCGGAAGGCGCATTTGACTCAACTATTTTTTTGACCGGATACTCCAGGATCGTTACCTGTCCCGTAGAGGTTACACAGCGCAGGGAAATATATGCCTCTGCATTGGCTTTATTCTGGATCAAAATGAACCCGGAGGGAATGGCAGGAGGCAGGGTGCCGTATGCCAACGATTGTGGAGTGGTTGTGGGGGTGAGAGGGTTCGGTGTTGCGCTTGGCGTCCCTGTAACGGGGAGGGTGCCAGCCGTTAGCGCAGAAGCATCAAGGGTAGCCTGTGCCTGAGAATTGGTATCAGGCGTCCCCGTGCCGAGCGTGGCGGTGAGTGTCAGTAAAATAGGATTGGCGGTTTCTGTTGGCGTTTCAGGGACGGCTGTTTCAGTCGCCGTCACAACAACAGGAGTTTCCGTAGGCAGCGCTGTTTGCGTCGGTAAAGACTCCAGCGTTTGCTGGGCGATCACAGCAGCGGTTGCCTGTAGAGCTTCTTCCGCAATTGGGGTGGGGGTGTTCTCTGTGGTTTGCGGTGCCGATGGCAGGCAGGCGTTGAGCACGAATGCCAACAGAGCGAACATAACGAGTATTTTCTTCATACGCCCAACTCCCTGCCGCATTATTTCTTTAATTAGCCTGACCAACCACGTCCATGAACTGCGCTACAACCTCGCGCAGCATTTTTTCGGGCAGTGCTCCCACCTGGCGGTGTACAACCTTACCGCCAGAGACGAACAAAAGTGTGGGGATTCCCTGAATGCCGAATTTCTGCATCCATTCAGAGTGGTCGTCTGTATTGACCTTGGCAACGAGCAATTTACCGTCCATCTCTGCTGCGAGTTTATCGAGCGTGGGGGCGATCATCTTGCAGGGGTTACACCATGGCGCCCAGAAATCGACGATCACAGGCACAGTCGACTGCATGACGACTTTTTCGAAAGATTCATCGGTGATGTGAATTGGTTCTGCAGACATATATTTTCCTTTTCAATCTACTTTCTTTTTCAAACGGTTCATTTAGCCGAAAAAGTATAACATAAAATCCCTGATATAATCGCCGCCCATGAGCATATTCTCACGTTGGAAAGACGGACTCTCACGAACAAGCAAGGCTGCATTCGGCCAGATCGCTTCCTTATTAGGCACCTCGGAAATTACCGACGAAACCTGGGATGACCTCGAAGCGCTCCTACTTCAGGCTGATCTGGGGATCGAAACCACAGCATCCATTTTGGATTCATTAAAGCGCCTCGCCCGGACCGAAGGCCTGATTCGTGCAAATGAGCTTTCTTCTGCGCTGAAACAGGAATTACGCTCCCGTCTTGCTGCCCCGCCTGAATTGGATTTTGCAAACAAGCCGACTGTCGTTCTAGTGGTTGGTGTGAATGGTTCAGGTAAGACCACCACCATTGCCAAACTTGCCTCCCGCTTTCATGGCGAAGGCAAAAGCATTCTGCTCGGCGCGGCGGACACCTTCCGTGCCGCAGCGGTGGACCAACTTCAGGTTTGGGGTGACAGGCTCAAGGTCGAGGTGGTGGCGGGTGCTCCTGAGTCAGATCCTGGCGCGGTGGCGTTCAATGCCGTTCAGGCTGGCGTCGCCCGAGGTGTGGACATCGTCATGGTGGATACGGCAGGGCGTTTGCATACGCGTTTTAATTTGATGGAAGAATTGAAGAAAGTTAATCGTGTGGTGGGTAAGGCATTACCGGGCGCACCGCATGCCGTTTGGCTGGTATTGGATGCAACCACCGGGCAGAACGCCTTACAGCAGGCACGCGCTTTTAAGGAAGCCGTACATGTGACTGGTGTGATCTTGTCAAAACTGGATTCTTCGGCGCGGGGCGGCATGGCGTTTGCCATTCAGCGCGAGTTGGGGCTGCCGATCTTGTTTGCAGGGTTGGGGGAAAAGCCCGAAGACCTGACGCCCTTTGACCCCGACGCGTTTGTGGATGGAATTCTCGCGACCAATTAGGAGATTTTATGCAGGACTTATTACAACGTTTAAATGCAGCAAATGAATTGACCCAGCAATTATTGGAGCGTCTTTGACCTGACTGGCAAAGAAAACCAGCTTTCACAATTTGAGAAGGAAAGCGAAGCGCCCGATTTTTGGAACGACAACGCCACCGCCCAGCGGACAATGAAAACGATCTCGTCGCTGCGGAATGAGATCGAGGCATGGAAGTCGTTACAGCAGCAGACTCACGACCTGACCGACTTGGCAAATATGGGTGATGAGTCGCTGCGCGCAGACATGGAAGCGGAAATTTCCAAACTTGAAGCCGACCTTGAGAAACGCTCGTTTGCGATGATGCTTTCTGGTCCCTACGACCATGATGATGCCATTCTGGCCATTCATGCAGGCGCAGGCGGCACTGATTCGCAAGACTGGGCAGATATGTTATTCCGCATGTATTTACGTTGGGCGGAAGATCATAATTTTGAAGTGGAGATATTAGATTCCACGCCCGGCGAAGAGGCGGGTATCAAAAGTGTCACCATGGCTGTGGGTGGACGTTTTGCGTTCGGGTATTTGCGTTCGGAAAAGGGTGTGCATCGTCTGGTGCGCCTTTCCCCGTTCGATGCGGCTCATCGCAGGCATACCTCATTCTCATTAGTGGAAGTTTTGCCCCAGGTTTCGATGGATGAAGCGAACATTGATATCAACCCTAGTGATATAAAATTGGATGTTTTCCGCTCTTCTGGTGCTGGCGGACAGAATGTGCAAAAGAATGCGACGGCAGTGCGCCTGACACATCTCCCGACAGGCATTGTTGTGACATGTCAGAACGAGCGTTCGCAAACTCAAAATCGCGAATTCGCCATGCGGATTCTTCGTGCGCGGTTGCTGGAACTTCGTCAGGCAGAGCGCGAGGAGGAACGGGCGGTCTTGCGCGGAGAGTACACCAAGGCGGAGTGGGGCAGCCAGATCCGTTCGTATGTTCTGCATCCGTATCAAATGGTGAAAGATCACCGCACCGATTTTCAGGCAGGGAATGCCCAATCTGTCTTGGATGGCGACCTGGATGCTTTTATGGAGTCCTACTTGAAAAGTACGGCAAAATAATGATATGACTCGACTGCAAAAAGGGTAGAACCCTCGTCAAAACCGCAAAAAATTAATATACTCAGTCCATGTTCAGAAAAAACACGAAACACCAACAACCCGCATTGATCAGCGCCG
>VGOX01000385.1 GCA_016875755.1 Chloroflexota bacterium | reverse complement strand
TTACTTTTCACGGTATAACCTTTTTACTCCACTCACTGCCAGAGGCAGTGGTTTTGTACTCTAATAAAAACGATTACATTTTGTCGTTCTCAATTTTCAATTTCTCCCCCTTGACACATCCCCTCCCCTGCCATAGAATACCGCCCAACATGAACTCGGCCCACTTCTACATGACCATGACCACAACTACCTCCGGTACCCGCCGTGAGGCATTTGTGCATGGAAAGAAGTAACCGAACACAGGTTAATTCAAAACGCACAACGCCTCACGGAAACGTGGGGCGTTTTTGTTTACCTTATCTCAGGAGAAGAAATCATGTCAGAACAAAAAACGCTCGTCATGAAATTCGGGGGAACCTCTGTCGGTTCAGCGAATGCGCTGCAATATGCTGTGCAGATCATTCGCGATGCAAAAAGGGATTGGGAACGAGTCGTCGTCGTAACATCTGCCATGTCTGGGGTAACAAACCTGCTATTGGACTCTGCCGCTTCCGCTTCGCACGGGAAAGTTGACTCACTTTCAGAAACAGAAGCCACGCTGAGAGAAAAACACTTCTCCGCCGCCGATGCACTCATCAAAGACGAGACTTTGCGTGAGCAAACGAAAACTGAGATCGATACACTCATTCAATCACTTGTCGATTTATGCAAAGCCATCGCCATACTCGGTGAAGCCAGTCCGCGCGCCATGGACGCAGTTGCATCGCTGGGCGAACGGATGAGCGTCCGCTTGTTGGCGGCAGTTGTGAACGATGCAGGCATCAAAGCCCAAGGCATTGAAACGACCAAATTCATCGTCACCAATGCAAATCATCAGAACGCCCACCCCGATTTCAAAACCACGACCGAAAAGACGCGGGGAACATTAAATCCATTAATGGATGCAGGCATTGTTCCCATTACCACGGGTTTTATCGGTGCAACTCCCGAAGGCGCAATTACAACATTGGGGCGCGGCGGCAGCGACTACTCCGCTGCGATCATCGGTGCCGTACTCCCCGCCGATGATGTCTGGATCTGGACAGATGTAGATGGCGTAATGACCACCGACCCGCGCATCGTGAAGGAAGCGCAAACCCTGCCAGAGATCAGCTATAACGAAATCGCCGAACTGGCTTACTACGGCGCAAAAGTATTGCACCCCAAGACCATCCGTCCCGTGCTGGATGCGGGCATTGGCTTGCGTATTTGCAATACATTCAATCCATCTCATCCTGGTACGCGGTTGATCGCCAGCGTCAAAAGCAACGGCAAAGTGAACGGAAAAGTCATCAAAGCCGTGACTGCCATCCGCAAACAGCGTCTGGTCACCATCGAAGGGCGCGGTATGCTGGGTGTGCCCGGTGTGGCGGCGCGTGCATTCGGAGCAGTTGCATCTACGGGCACAAGTGTGCCGCTCATCACACAAGCTTCGTCGGAACAATCCATTTGTTTTGCCGTACCTTCCGAGCTTACCCCAAGTGTTTTATCTGCCCTTGAAAAATCCTTTGCCCGTGAGATCGAAGACGAAGACATTGACCGCGTTTGGGCAACCGAAGATGTCTCCATCGTCACCGTCGTCGGCGCAGGGATGCGTCACACACATGGCGTGGCTGGCAGGGTATTCAGCCAACTCGGAAAAAACGACGTCAATGTACTGGCAATTGCCCAAGGTTCATCGGAAGTATCCATCTCGCTCGTGGTCGATGCGGTGGATACAGAGAATGCGGTGAAGGCGCTGCATGAGCTTATTGTCCAATAATTCGTCGCAGGTTGCATGTCTAAAGTCAGTTGACCTTTGAGCTACGACTTTTGACAAAACATACATTATCCCAAGGAGACATCATGAATCAAATCCCCGTAGCCATTCTCGGCGCGACAGGTTCTGTCGGTCAGCGTTTTATTTCGTTGCTGGAAAATCATCCGTGGTTCAAGGTGGTGGCGCTTGCCGCGTCCGATCGTTCAGCAGGACAAAAATATTTGCAGGCAACACGCTGGGTACTCGATACGCCTATGCCAGAGTATGCGCGTGATATGGTCATCGTCCCAGCAAGTACGGATGCAGTGCAGGCAAAGATCGTTTTTTCGGCGTTGCACACCGAAGTTGCCAACGAACTAGAACCTGCCTTCGCCAAAGCTGGTGCGGCAGTCTGCTCGAATGCGTCATCGTTTCGCAGAGGCGAAGATGTGCCTTTGCTGTTGCCTGAGATCAACGCCGAGCATATTCAACTCGTCAAGCAGCAGCGCAAGAATCGAGGCTGGAGCGGATGTATCGTTACCAACCCGAATTGCACCAGCACAGGTCTGACCATTGCGCTCAAAGTTTTGGATAATGAATTTGGTGTGAAGAAAGTTTTCGCCACGTCGTTGCAGGCGCTTTCAGGCGCGGGGTATCCTGGTGTGCCATCACTCGATATCATGGACAATGTCATCCCTAATGTGGGCAATGGCGGCGAAGAAGAAAAAGTGGAATGGGAACCGCGCAAGATGCTCGGCAAGATCAATGAAAATAAGATCGACATGGCAGATATCAAATTCAGCGTCCACACGAATCGCGTAGCAGTCATTGATGGTCACACCGTGTGTGCCAGCGTGCAGTTGAATAAATCGGTAGAACCCGAAATTGCTATTCAAGCGTTACGCGATTACGCGGCTCCGCCGTCCGCGAGGGAACTGCCTTCGTCGCCGCACCCAGTTATCGAGGTCAGAGATGAAGCGGATCGCCCGCAGCCAAGACTCGACCGAATGGCAGGAAAAGGCATGACAACAGTGATCGGTCGCGTGAGACGTGATCCCATATTTGATCTTAAGTTCGTTGTCTTATCGCATAATACGATTCGCGGTGCGGCAGGAGCATCGATCTATAATGCAGAGTTGTTGGTAAAGGAAAATTTGTTGTAGAAAATTCCTTGACAAGCCGCAGTTCGCCTGATATAACCGCGCAAAATTAAATATTCGCTCTTATCCAGAGAAGCTGAGGGACCGACCCTGTGACGCTTCGGCAACCAAACGAAAGTTATGGTGCCAAATTCGGCAAATAGGAATGACCATGTCATTCGTATCTGGAAGATGAGAGGACGGTATCGTATGTACCTCTTCTTGTACTTTCAGAAGAGGTTTTCTTTTATACTCTTCTGAAGGGCGGATAAATCATATTCAAGAGGAGCCTCACATGGCAACATCAGAACGACAATTTGGTTTTTCAACGCGTCAATTACATTCGGGTTATGACCCCGAAGCGACGACAGGCAGCCGCGCCGCGCCTATTTATCAGACCACGGCGTATGACCTGCAAAGTACAGACCGCGCCGCGCGTTTGTTCGCACTGCAAGAAGCGGGCAATATCTACACACGCATCGGCAACCCGACATCGAACATTGTGGAGAAACGCATCGCGGACTTGGAAGGCGGTATTGCGGCATTGGAAGTGAGTTCCGGTCACGCCGCGCAGACAACAGCCATTCTTGCGATCTGCGAAGCAGGCGA
>VGOX01000384.1 GCA_016875755.1 Chloroflexota bacterium | reverse complement strand
GGTGGATTTTTATTCATCTCCGGGCAGGTGGGGCATGCTCCTAATGGCACACTTGGTACCACCATCGAAGAACAGACAATTCAGACCATTGAAAACATTGGCGCGATCCTGCGTGCGGCTGGCTGTGACTATAAAGATGTTGTCCGTGCTACGGTATACATCACCAAGTCTGAATACTTCCAACCCTTCAACAAGATTTACTCCGAATACTTCCCTGAGCCGCGACCAGCCCGAGCGACGGTGCTTTCCCAATTGGTAGACCCCAGCCTCCTGATCGAGATCGAGGCGATGGCGAAGCTTCCCGAATAATTTTCCAAAGAGGCGCGGCGCGATATGACTCTCCCCATCATCTATCTTTTACTTCCTGAAAAATCTGAGTTTGAAACTGACTTGCGTCTGAAATATTCAGGCAAATACAACATCCTGCACGCTCACACTGGCGCCGATGCGCTCAACACGCTTAACGAACACGAGCGGGTCGCACTATTCCTCGTCCATCAATCCCTCCCCGACTTGGCAGGGACGGAGTTTCTTGCCAAAGCCTCCGCACTCTTTCCAGACAGCCGTAAAGTATTACTCGCCGAAGCCAAAGATACCGAAGCCGCTATTACGGCTATCAACACCTTGGGTATTCATTACTATCTAGTCCAGCCGTGGCAAAGCAAACATATTGAACGGCTCGACGAATTACTAGTTGATTGGCAGGCGATCAGCCAGCCGTCTTATATGTACGTCAGAGGCGTGATGAACTCGCATGCCGCACGCATCCGTGAAGACTCAAATTTGCACATTGCGGCTGAGATCGTGGCGCTCTCTGGTGTGAGCGACTTGATGGTCGTCAATTCGGCAGGCGGTTTTATCGGCGTGCTCTCCGAAGGCGACATTCTACGCACCGCCCTGCCCGATATCGACGACATCCTCGAAGAAGGCGGCACACTTGAAGATGCCTACCAGATCTTCCTGCGCCGCGGCGCAGAACTTTCCAACCGACCCATCGCGCCGCTCATCATCCGCGAGCCGATCACCTTGCAGCCCGAAGACCATGTTGCCAAAGCCACCGCCATTTTGGTGAGTAAACAAATTCGCCTTTTGCCCGTCGTCAAAGATGGGCGTTTGCTCGGCACGGTTTCACGCGCCAACATTTGTGAAGCCGTGGTGGGAACGCTCAAATGACGGAGATGATTCCCGCCCGCCGTCTGCGCCGCAGGCTCGATGCCATGCCCATCCTCAGCGCCGAGTCCCTGCCCGATGGCGACCTGTATCGCGCCGCCGCCATTCTCGGCATTTTTGCGCACGCCTATCATTATGTCGAATCTGCGCCGTATGAGCGCATCCCAGATTCCATTCTCAAACCGTGGGCAGAGGTCAGCCAGCGTTTGCATCGCCCCGCGCCGCACCTATCCTTCATCGACCTCAACATCTACAACTATCGCCTCATCGACCCATCCGCGCCCGACCCCATGCGCATGGAAAATCTGCGCCTGCTGATTCCCATCGTCGGCAATGAGGATGAACGCCGCTTCCAATGCACCCCGATCGAGATCGTCGCCCGATTCACGCCCCTGCTCTCGACGGTGATCCGCGCACAGGAAGCCGCCCATCGGGATGACCGCTTCGCTCTTAAGGGAGAGCTGGTTCAACTTGCGGACGCCTTTTCCACGCTGACACATTCCTCCTTCATGAAGGTCAACCCGAATGCCTATCATCCGCTCTATGTAGACCCTGTCGTGTGGGGCAAGACTGTCGCACCGTTGGCGACGCCGTTCCAACAAGGCAATACCATTCCCGGTCCGAGCGGCACGGCAATTCCCACCTTCACCCTCATGGACATTTTCTTTGGGCGCAGCAGTTACTCCACCACCGTCGGTCACGAAACGGACAGAACCCGCGCATGGTTCACACCGCATTGGCAAGCCCTGCTCAACGCCGCCGAGGAAATTTCCGTCCCTGAATATGTCAAAAAGGTGAATGACCCCGAATTAACAGGATTATTCCAGCAAGCGCTCGAAGCCTTCTCCGGTGAGACAGGTCTGATCGGACGGCATCGTTTGAAAGCGTATGGCTTTCTCGACCTTTCCTTTAAAGCCGGTCGCAGCCGCACACTGGGCGGGTTCGATGGTGGCTTTGAAGACCGCTTGTGGGATCGCATGGACGACGAACTGGAACGCGCCCGTCAAGAACGTTATGTCCGCACGCCTGCCACCTGTCACTTTGTGCGCATCAAAAAAGTGGAGCCGCTCACGGCTGGAGACGTTCCGCCCGTTAGCCGTGTCACATTGGATATTTCGGGCACGGGCATTCGTTACCAGCCGGGTGACCGTTGCGCCATTCTTCCAGAGAATGACCCACAATTGGTGGAACTGACGCTCAAAGCACTTCGCGCTACGGGTGATGAGCCCATTCCGCTCAATGCGGTTTGGCGAACGGCGATACAACTACGTGATGGCTACCAAGATTCCGTCGTACTTTCGCTACGCACGTTGCTGACCTTTGGGCGCATCCGCCCGGTGATGCGCGCGATTGCCAAGGCGTTGTACGCCATCACCAATAACGAGATGTTGCATCACATCATTGAAGCACGTGCCGAAGACCAGTGGGAACTGTGGGATTTGTTGAAAGTCCTTGCGGAAGGCGGCTTCAACCCCAAGCGTTTATGGAAGGCAACCCTCGGCGAACGGGAGCACATCACACGCATTGTTACGCCCGAAAACTTCCGCACGTATTCCATCTCATCCCTGATGAGTGATGAGAACGCGAACGAGATGCAATTGACCATCGGCGGGCTGCGTTACCAAACGAAAGAGACGTCCGTTTCCCGCGCAGCGACCCGCACTGGGACTGGGTCCAGCTTCCTTGGGCGGGTAACAGCTCAAACTGAGTCTGAGGCGCGGCGCATTTCGATCAAGATCATTCATCCGCCACGCTTCAGCCTGCCCGCGGATGCGAGCCGACCTGTTGTCATGTTCGCAGGCGGCACGGGCATTGCTCCGTTCCGCAGTATGTTGCAGGCGCGGGTTGCCGCGTCGAAAGAAAATTGGTTGTTCTTTGGCACGCGCACGCAAGACGAGTTGTATTACCAGAACGAGTGGACAGCGATGGTGCGTGAGGGGCGCTTGCATTTGCATACCGCCTTCTCACAGGAAGATACAAATGCGCCGCGTGGATACATTGATGCGATCATGCTTGCGCCTGAAGTGAAAGATAAACTTTGGGAGTTGATCGAACAGGGCGCATATTTTTACGTCTGCGGGCGGACGGGTTTTGCCAAAACGGTGATGACCGCCATGCAACACATCATCATTGAGAAGTTGGGCGAAGAAAAGGGACGTGAATTTTTCTATCGTCTCGTCGGTGAAGACCGTTACATGCAGGAAGTTTTCACCACGTATGGTGGGGCGCAGTTCGAGCAGGAACAGGTGTACCCTGCCTCTGAAGTGGTCTTGCACAACAACCCTGAAGACGGAC
>VGOX01000383.1 GCA_016875755.1 Chloroflexota bacterium | reverse complement strand
CATCGAATGGCATTCCACTTGCCCACGCTGGAATTACACTATCAAGCCACGACAAACTCCAAATCTTTGTTTGTAAAGTGCGGAGTTATTCTTTTACAAGCCCTTAGTTGTCAAACATCAGGGGAAGTAACGAAATTATAGCACTTCCACGAAAGTGGTGCAAGCCGAAAATGTCAAATTTCTTCGTCAAGTATACGATTTTGCAAGTCAAGAAAATGGCGGTAAAACGAGTCTTTGTTTGCAAGTTCAGCGTGCGTGCCGCGTTCGACGACTCTGCCGTGGTTCATGACGAGTATTTCATCCACATTCTCCAAACCAATTAGGCGATGTGTGATGAGTAACGAAGTCTTTTGTTTCATCACTTTGAACAGCGTTTCCAAAATCTGCTGTTCGGTGAGTGGGTCGAGGTTGGCAGTCGGTTCATCCAATATCAAGATTGGTGCATCTTTTATCAGTGCGCGCGCAATCGCCAATCTCTGGCGTTCGCCGCCAGAGAGGCGCAATCCCTGCTCGCCGATCATGGTGTCGTAGCCTTTGGGCAGGCTCATGATGAAGTCGTGAATCTGCGCGGATTTGCACGCCGATTCGACTTCTTCGCGCGAGACTTTCTTACGAGCAAAACGCAGATTTTCATAAATGGATGTGTTGAAGAAGTAGGTGTTCTGTGAAACGTATCCGCATCTCTCTCGGACTTCATCCTGATTCAACGCTTTGAGCGACTCTCCGCCGAGAGTGATCTCTCCTACTTTGTAGTCCCAGAAGCGGAGGAGTAAATTGGCAATCGTGCTCTTGCCCGCGCCGCTGGGACCAACGATTGCAACAGACGTCAAAGGTTGAAGGTCGAAGGTCAGGTTTTGGAGAGCGGGTGTGGTTTGGGTGGGGTAGGTAAAGGTGAGGTCAGTTACCAGTAACGAGTGATGAGGTGCGAGTTGGGTTTCCTTATAACTTGTAACTTGTAACTCATCCTTTATCTCTGGTTCAACATCAACAACTTCAAACAGTCGCCTCGCCGCTTCTCGGGCGGAATTCCACATTTGGGCGGCGAGAGGGAGCGGGATGACGGCTTCGAAGGAAGCGAGTGTGAGCAAGGTCAGCGAAGCCAACATGCGACCAGCGATATTGCCATTTATAACTTGTGAAATGGTCAGGAAGAGTACCGACCACATGCCAAGTTGGGTGAGCAAGGTTCCCAACGCGGCGTGAATACCCGTCACACGTGCCATGCGGCGTTGGGCATTACCGTAATTATCTGCAGTAGCCGCAATTTGTGCGAGGCGTTCGTCGGCGCGACCGTAGGCGATGAGGTCTGCCATGCCTTGAATGCCGTCCACGAGATTTGTTTGCAGGTTTGCGCGCAGGGAGATGGTCTGTTCAGCGGATTTGCGGCTTGTGGTCTGCGCGAGGATGGGGAGGAGAAAGCCGAGGCTGAGATAAAAGGTCAGGAAAACAGGAGCAAGCAGCGGGTAGAAAGAAGCGAGGAAGATGGCAGTGAACGTCCCAACGACGATGGCGGTCAACGGCGGCGAAATGACGCGGACGTAGAAATTTTCCAGCGTTTCCACATCACCGATGATGCGGGCGAGCAAGTCGCCAGAGCGGAAGTTCATCAGGCGGGCGGGGGCAAGGGGTTCGAGTTTTTCGTAGAACCAAATGCGGAGTTTGGCGAGCAGGCGAAACGTCACATCGTGTGAGACGAGGCGTTCGAAGTAGCGGAAGACGGCGCGGGTGATGCCGAAAAAACGCGTGCCGACAGTGGATACGCCGAGGTCTGCGACGGAGACGGCGATGGCGGCGGTGGAGATTAGCCATGCCGAGGTGCCCATGAGCGCGACGCTGGCAAGGATGGTGATGGAACTGAACAGAACGGAGATCGCCACGCGATGCCAGTTTCCGCGCAGGAAGGTGAGTAGGCGGGGGAGGATCGGTAATTGGTAATTGGTAATTGGTGATTTGGGATTGGTTGAAAGTTGCAGGTTTAAGGTTGAAGGTTGTTGGGCAGGTTTTGAAGCTGGGAGGTTTTCAACTTGTAACTTGTCACTTGTAACTTGTAACTCGTAAGTTCTAACCATGCTCGCATACATGCCGTTTTTTGTAACGAGTTCGCGGTGTGTGCCTTGTTCGATGATCTTGCCTTCGTCGAGCACGATGATTCTGTCCGCTTGGAAGATGGTGTTGAGGCGATGGGCAATGGTAATGGTGGTGCGTCCCTGCATCAACTCGCGGGTGGATTCTTCGAGCAGAGCTTCGGTTTCAGGGTCAAGCGCGGAGGTGGGTTCGTCGAGAATCAGAATGGGTGCGTCTTTGAGGAAGGCGCGGGCGAGGGCGAGGCGCTGGGCTTGTCCGCTGGAGAGGCGCGCGCCGCTTTCGCCGACGATGGTTTCGTATTTCTCTGGCAGCGATTCGATGAAGTCATGCAGACGTGCGGCTTTGGCGGCATGGATGACTTCTTCATGAGTCGCATCCGCTTTGCCGAGGCGGATGTTTTCGGCGATGCTGGCGTGGAAGAGGTGCGGGCGTTGGGGAACCCAAGCGATATTGGGTTGAAGGTCAAAGGTCGAAGGTCGAAGGGTACCTTCAGTGGGCTGTATGAAGCCGAGCAATAATTGAACGAGGGTAGATTTGCCAGCGCCTGTTTTGCCGACGAGGGCAATGTGTTGTCCCTGTTTGATATGCAGGTTGATGTTTTGCAGGGCAGGGGAGGTTTCGTTGGGGTAGGTGAAGGAGATATTTGATAATTCGATAGTCGAGGAATTGATATTCGATATTCGATTGTCGTTTTCCGAATATCGAATATCGGGTATTGGCGTATCCAAAATCTCATAAATCCGCTTCGCCGCAGTGGTGCCGTTCATGCCTGCATGGAATCTTGCTCCGAGGGCGCGTAGGGGCATGTAGAACTCTGGCGCGAGAACGAGCAGAAAGAGTGCAGGTTGAAACTCCATATTGCGGTAGAGCAGACGGAAACCGATCTCCACGGCGACGAGGGCTGTACTGATGGTGGCGAGCATTTCAAGCGCAAATGCGGAGAGGAAGGTGATGCGCAGGACGCTCAACGTTCGGTCGCGGAATTGTTCAGCGACTTTGGCGACGTTCTTTGCCTGTCCCTTCGATTGACCGAAGAGTTTGAGCGTGGTCAGCCCCTGCAGGCTGTCGAGGAAATGGGCGCTGAGCAGGCGCAGGGTTTCATACTGGCGTTTGGTGACCGTCTCTGCGCCTTTGCCGATGATGATCATGAAAAATGGAATCAATGGAGCGGTGATGAGGAAGACCAAGCCAGTTAATAAGTCAATGGGGAATACGAAAAATAAAATGGAAATGGGGACAAGTGCTGTGATGACGAGTTGCGGCAGATATTGGCTGAAATACGCATCCAGCGCCTCGATGCCTTCGACGGCGGCGGTGGTCAGTTAGCCGGTGCGTTGTCCACGCGAGTAGGCGGGACCGAGTTTGAGGATGTGCGCGAAGAGT
>VGOX01000382.1 GCA_016875755.1 Chloroflexota bacterium | reverse complement strand
AAGATGGTGAATTTTTTTCCCTGCTCGGTCCCTCTGGTTGCGGTAAGACAACCTCCCTGCGCATGATCGCAGGCTTTGAACTTCCAACAGATGGAAAGATCCTTATTCATGGCAAGGATATGAGTCAGACGCCTGCCTTCCAACGTCCCATCAATACGGTGTTCCAGCAATATGCGCTTTTCCCGCACATGACCGTCGAGCAGAATATTGCTTTCGGTTTGGAAATGAAAGGCGTCTCGCGGGTTGACCGTATTCGGCGGGTTGGGGAAGCGCTCGAGATGGTGCGCTTGCCGGGTATGGAAATGCGCCGTCCCAAGCAGCTTTCTGGCGGACAGCAACAGCGCATCGCTCTCGCCCGTGCCTTGGTCAATAAACCTGAAGTTCTTCTCCTCGACGAGCCTCTTGGCGCCCTCGATCTGAAACTCCGCAAAGAAATGCAGTTGGAGCTAAAGACCCTCCAGCGTGAAGTGGGCATTACGTTCATCTATGTCACTCACGATCAAGAAGAAGCGCTCACCATGAGTGACCGCATTGCCGTCATGAGCAAGGGTCTTGCCCTCCAGATCGGCGTACCCGAAGAAATTTACGAACGCCCTGCTACGAAATTCGTTGCCGACTTCATTGGTGAAACCAACTTCCTCGACGGCGTTGTCAAAGGCCAAAATGGCACCACTGTTGAAATTGACCTGACTGGCAGCGGCATTGTCTATATCGAATCCAGCCGCAAGTTTACAAATGGTCAGCAGGTTACAGTAGCGGTTCGCCCCGAAAAATTGACGCTCAATTCCGAGATCAAAAGTGGCAACAACCTCAAGGGGCGTGTGGAAGAAGTCATCTATATTGGAACGGACACGCACTATGGCGTGCGCTTCCCAGGCGGGCACAAGGCGCGCATCCGTGAGCAGAATGTGACCGTGGCTCAAAAATCCCTTGCCAAGACCGGTGACGAAGTGACCATGTCCTTCACCCGCACGTCACCGCGCATTCTTACCGAGTAGGCGGAGGTTTCGATGCTTAAATTATTCCGCGAAAAGAAGAGTGCACAATTATGGGGCTTGATCTCCCCGGGCGCGTTATGGATTCTGCTGTTCTTCAACCTGCCGATCTTGATCATGCTGTTCATCAGCTTCGTCGAGCGCGGGCGTGCTGGTGGTATTAAACTCCCGCCTGTATACACGCTCAATAATTACGAATTGTTCTTCAATTCCTGCGCCTCTGATTTTGCAGGTGTTGATTGCAATCCCCTGTTGTATTTGGGAATTTTTGGGAACTCCGTCCGCATTGGTTTGGTGGTGACGTTTTGGTGTATTGTTGTCGGGTATCCCCTTTCCTATTTCATCTCGAAGCAAAAACAGGTCTGGCGTGATGCGCTGATGATCCTTGTAATCATCCCATTCTGGACCAACTTCCTCGTCCGTACGTATGCGCTCAAACAAGTCCTTGCGACCGAGGGTCTGATCAACACCCTGTTTATGAACATCGGCTTGATCAACCAGCCCTTCGACCTCCTCTTTAATGAATTTGCAGTGGTGATCGGTTTGATCTACGGTTATTTACCGTTCGCGGTCCTGCCGATGTATGCATCCATTGAAAAATTCGATCACTCTCTTATGGAAGCCGCCGCGGATCTAGGCGCACCGCCGCAACGCGCATTCTGGCGTGTGATGCTGCCGATGACCATGCCCGGCGTGGTCGCCGCACTCGTGCTGGTGTTTGTTCCTGTTGTTGGGGCATTCATTACCCCCGACATCATGGGCGGCGGAAAGGTGGAAATGATCGGTACGCTGATCAACCGTCAGTTCGGAGTGGCGCGTAACTGGCCCTTTGGCTCCGCCATGTCGCTGGTGTTGATGTCGCTTGTGCTGATCGGCGTCATTGCAT
This sequence comes from Chloroflexota bacterium, assembly GCA_016875755.1. GTDB lineage: Bacteria > Chloroflexota > Anaerolineae > Anaerolineales > Villigracilaceae > Villigracilis. The sequence continues at coordinate 1,592 of VGOX01000382.1, read as the reverse complement.
ATTTCCGTTCCAGCAGCGAAGAGACCCGGAGGGCAATGTGAGCACATTCCCCATTTATCCACGACAAAAAGTGCGCCTCGGCACGCGCATTGGAAACTGGCTTTTGAGCGCAAACGCCTCGCTGGTGTTTGGCTTCCTCTACCTGCCAGTGTTGATCCTCATTATCTTTTCCTTTAACAATACGCGTTCCGTTGCGGTGTTTACCGGCTTTTCAACACAATGGTACGTAAAACTGTCTCAAAATACGGAGTTGCTTGAAGCGGCTCGCAACAGTCTTTTGGTTGGTTTGGTCACCACAGTGGTTGCCACCGCGATCGGCACATTGACCGCCATGGCGATGGACCGCTATCGCTTCAAACTTCGCACAGCGTTTGACGCCAACCTGTATCTCCCGATTGTTATTCCTGAGATCGTGATGGGTATCTCCCTGTTGCTTTTCTTCAATCAGGCACTCTTTCCGTTTCTGCAAAATGTATTTGGGATTCGCGCTACAACGGGTTTGCATACCATCACCCTTTCTCATATCGCCTTCGATATTCCATTTGTGTACGTGATTGTGCGCGCACGTCTCGCAGATTTTGACCGCAGCCTCGAAGAAGCCGCCGCCGATCTCGGCGCGGACGAATGGGAGACATTCAAGCGGGTGACCCTGCCCCTCCTTATGCCAGGCATTATCGGCGGTGCATTGATGGCATTCACCCTGTCACTGGATGATTTCCTCATCACTGTATTTACAAAGGGCATTCAAGACCAAACCATGCCTTTGTATATTTACTCTCTTGTTCGTAAGGGTGTCACCCCTGAGATCAATGCTCTTTCCACTGCATTACTCTTTGGCTCCATTGGTTTAGTGGGCTTATCTCTGACTGCTCAAAATGGAGGCGCTGTTTACACTCGCGCCATGTCGGTTGGGGCGGGCTTGGGGTTGGGAGTCTATGGTATAACGAGTTTACCCCTTGTCTTCGCTTCAGGAGACTTCTCTCTGATAGCACTGGTCGTACGGATTCTCTTGCTGGCAGGATTTTATTGGGCATGGCGTTCCTTTGGAGGATACCGTGAAGAATTGGCGGAGACCAATGACTCGGGCAAAATCCTATCATGGATCGCTGTTCTACTGGTATTTGGCGCAGCATACCTATCATCTTTTCTTCTGCTTTCATAATTATCTTGAAAGGAGGTGGTGCGGCAACGAATACCATGCCCGTTGTGAAGCTGTTCGATAAAGTAAAAAGTAGTAAAAAACAAAGGAGAGACGAAGAAATGAGTAATAAATTGACCTACTTGTTGGTGCTGCTGGTACTTGTGTTGGCGGCATGCCAGCCCGCTGCCCCCGCTGCTGAAACAGGCAGTGAAGCGGAAGCAGGCGGCGAGTTATCCGATCGCTGCGGTGATGGCAGCGAACCCCTTGCCGAGAAGATCTATTTCTACAATTGGGTTGAATATATCGACCCCGCAGTCAAGGACATGTTCCAGGAAGAGTGCGGCGTGGAAGTTGTGGAGACCAATTTTGACTCCAACGAAACGCTTCTTGCCACGCTCCAGGCTGGCGGCGCTGACTATGACGTTATCGTCCCTTCAGATTACATGGTGCA
>VGOX01000381.1 GCA_016875755.1 Chloroflexota bacterium | reverse complement strand
CATGCCATCACCCTTTCCCCTGGCGAACTCGTGGTCGCCATCGATGCAGAAGGTGTCATGTACACCCACTGCCTCAACGTGGATGATTCCCAGCGTTTCATCGACAAAGCCCAGTCGATGCGCAAGAACTTACTCAGCAAAATGTTTGAATAAAAGAGGCTGCCTGTATGGTATATCTATTTTGGAGTGTGCTCATCATTCATCTGCTTATGGCATTTTTTGCCGCCTGGAAAGTATTTAATGGTGAAAATGGAGTGGTCCGTCTAGCCGGCTTGGACCTTGCCTCCACACTCACCATTTCCGTACTTGTCATTGTTTCCATCATTACCGAAAGCAGCTTTTATATCGATGTCGCCATAGCCGCCGCGGCATTAGGCTATCTTTCCACGGTGGCACTGGCAAAATTAATCTCCGACCAAAAGGCATTCTAATGGCAGGTATACATCCCATTGCTCAAGGCATAGCAATTTTCTTCCTGATCACCGGCACCCTGCTCTCCTTGATTGGTGTCATCGGCTTCCTACGCCTGCCAGACGTGTACACCCGCCTGCATGCCACCGGTAAAGTGAGTGTATTTGGTCTTGTATTCCTGTTGGTTGCTGCCATCATCCTCACCCCGCTTGGCATTTGGAAGGGTCTGCTGCTGATTTTCTTCGTTTTAATGTCCGCGCCTTCGATCTCACATTCCATTGCCTCCGCCGCGTATAAATCCGGCTTACCATTGGCGAACGCTGCCCGTGATGATCTCAAGGGGAAGTTCGAGCGGCACTCACGAAAAAACCACTGAGCGGCAGGCATATCCCAACGGTAATCTCAATTTTTCACATGATAAAAAGTTCCGAGGCTTCTAGCCTCGGAACTTTTTATCTCTCAACAACTCTCGCCATCATCGTCCACGTAACAAGTATCGCTTTGGAACAACTGCCAGTCCCGCACGAATCGTTCAAGTTCCTTCAAATAGGACGGAATATCCGCTCCACTGACCACCCGCTCATTGTTCCTGATCACAGGCAGACTCAACCCGTCAAACAATTCCTCCGCCTGATGCGCATCCACGATCACACGGTCATATCCAAGCACCATCTCTCGGAACTCCGCCTCAATGGTATCTGCCTGTACACTTTTCTCTTCACGATATAGAACGATCATAAAACCTCATTTTCAAATTATACACAAATTATCCACATTGAAATCCAGCGCGTCCGTGCTAAGATAATTCAATCCACAATTTAGAGGTAATCATGGATGAAAATGAGAAATTGAATCAAGCCGTTGAAGCCTACGAAAAGAATTTTGACAAAGCCGCCAACACGCTGGGAAAAGTAGGGCGCGGCGCAAATCGTCTTTACATTGGATGTACGACGATCCTCGTAAACCTGTTCTTTGCGGCATTCTGTTTATGGGGAGCCTACGCCGCATCTGTCAGTTGGAAATTGGAAACAACAGGCGAACTCACCACAGGCACGATCATCCGACTTGAAGAAAGTGAAACCAGTGAAGGCTATTGTTGTGTGTATGCGCCTGTCATCGAGTTTCAAGCCAACGGACAAACCTACTCCTTCGAAAGTGACACCGCCTCAGACCAATCTGCTTACACTGTCGGCGGGCAGGTCCGCGTTCGTTATGACCCAGCAAACCCCAACACCGCCCAGATCGACAATTTCATGGAACGCTGGTTGTTCCCCGCGATCATCATCCCAGCCATGGTATTCGCATCCCTGCTGGTGACCTTCTTCATGGTGCGTGCCTGGCAGCGCAACGAAGTCATCATTTAATAGCAAGAGATCTCAGACATACAAATCCAATTCTTAGAGGTGAAATATGCAAACAGTAGATCAAGCTTTCCCAGACGGCAATACCCCAAAAGCACCCCGCAGAAAGCTGGGTTGCGCCTTCGCCCTCCTGCCCATCAGCGCAGTAATTATGCTCATCGTCAGCCTTTGGTACAGCTATTCCAGTTATCAATTCATCAGCAGCGGCATTGAAGTCGAAGGCACCGTCGTCCGCCTTGCATCATCCCACTCCTCCGACTCTGGCACCACCTACTCCCCCGTCTTTCGCTACTCCGTCAACGGGCAGGAGTATGAATACGAAAGCGTCAACTCCTCCAACCCGCCCACCCATGAGGTCGGAGACGTAACCACCCTGCTCTACCAGCCCGACAACCCCGCCAAAGCACGCGAAAACTCCTTCTGGGAACTCTGGCTCATGCCCGTCATCCTTTGCCCAATTTCGATTATGATGCTCCTGCTCTCCATCGCCATCCCATTCCTTGTGCGCCTCATGCCGCAATAGACGGAAGATCCGCCTCACACTACCACATACCTGACTCCATCCATTGAGCATTTTCCATGCCCGAGCTGACTCCCATCCACTTCTTCGACGAACGCATTGAAGTTCTCTTCAATACACCGCCGACGCTCGAGAAAGCGCCGCACTGCCCAAACGGATTCATCTGGTACGGACAGACCTACACCATCACCGCCTCCCTCTCTGAATGGACAGATTTTGCCCGCCGCGGAAAAATGGCAAAGAACATGCGTCCCGAGCACGCCGAAGTTGCATCCACAAGAGGCTCGTTGAACGTCGGGCGTTATTACTTCCGTGTAAAGGTGGATACAGGTCAGATCTTCGATATTTACTATGACCGCGCCATGAAGAACGTGGACAATCGCAAAGGTGAATGGGTTCTGTACAGAGAATTACAGGAAAGTGAAAACAAATAGTCGTCATTGCTCTTTGACGGCGAAGCAATCTCAACTTCAACGCAAGTAGATTGCTTTGGGCGAGACCAAGAGCGTCCTCGCAATGACAGTTCCAAACGAAGACAAAAATCCCGCAGATTAGAAACCTGCGGGATTTTTGTCACTCATTCTTTCGTGATCAACCGTACCTGATTATCGTAGAACAGATAATCCCATGCCCAGTTGAACATTACGATAATTCGGTTGCGAAAACCGATGATGCGGTAAATATGCAGGAAGACCCAGATCACCCAGGCAACAAATCCGCTGAAGGAGATGCCGAAGATTCTGGCAACTGCCGCATTACGCCCAATGGTGGCGAGCAGACCAGGGTCTTTGTAATGGAACGGGAGCGGCGACTGCCCTGGAAGCATACGACGAAGATTCTTCGCGGTGGCTTTTCCCTGCTGAATGGCGACGGTGGAGAGCATTGGCAGCGGCTGACCATTTCCATTGAGGAGAAAAGCAGCATCACCCAAGACGAATGCGTCAGAAAACTGAGGAAGGTTCAAGGTTGGGGTGACGCGCACACGTCCCATCGCGGCTTTTTCCACATCCATTGAGTCAAAAAGTTCTGCGGCTTTCGCGCCTGCCGTCCAGATCAAGGTTTGAGTTTCAATACGCGAGCCATCTCCCAAAATCACGCGTTGACCGTTGAAATCCTGCATCTTGGTATTCAGGCGCACATCCACCTGCTTGCGTTGTAAAAGTTTGAGCGTGGCATTGCGCAGCTCAACGGGGTACGCACCGATG
>VGOX01000380.1 GCA_016875755.1 Chloroflexota bacterium | reverse complement strand
CTGTTACGGCATTCTTCGCAACACAACTTTGTTCCAACGGCTCTACCTTGATATCGAAGGCTATCGCAGGTTTGCTTAATCGGAGCACCACCATATATGGCACCGCCACGCGAAATCCCAAAGAGCCGATGTTTTTTACCCAAACCTGCCCATGACGTAATCTTCGGTTTTCTTTTCTTTGGGGGTGGTGAACATTTTTTTACCGTCGTCGTATTCGATGAGTTCGCCTTGTAAAAAGAAGGCGGCATAATCGGCAGTGCGCGCGGCTTGCTGTACCGAGTGGGGGACAAGGATGACGGTGTAATTCTTTTTCAGTTCCTGCAACGCCATTTCGACCTTGCCCGTGGAGATCGGGTCGAGACCCGATGTCGGTTCGTCGAGCAAAATGATCTCGGGCTGAAGCGCCAGCACGCGCGCAAGGCATACGCGTTGCTGCTGTCCGCCAGAGAGGGCAATCGCGGGGTCATTCAGGCGGTCTTTCACTTCGTCCCAAACTGCGGCGAGTTTCAGACTGCGCTCCACCGCTTCATCCAAAACGGAGCGGCGATTTTCGCCCGCAAGTTCCAGGCCGTAGGTGATGTTCTCGCGGATGCTCATCGGCAGCGGCACAGGGCGCGCAAAGACCATGCCAACCTTGCGGCGCAGGGCGATCACGTCCGTTTTGGGGTCGAGGATGTTTTCGCCGTCAATGAGGATGCGCCCCGAACTGGTTTTGATGTCGGTGAGATCGTTCAGGCGGTTGAGGCATCTCAGTAAGGTGGATTTCCCGCCTCCTGCTGGACCGAAAAGCACGGTCACGGCATTCGGACGGATTTCCATGCTGACATCGCGCAGAGATTCCGCGCCGTCAGAGTATTGGAGGGAGAGGTTTTCTATAAGTATCTTGTTGGTCATGATTTTTCTATGTGGACGATTGACGACGGACGATGGAAGGCTTATATCAAATCGTTTTCGCCATAAGTGGGTTGGCCTTCTCGAACTTGATAGGGAGCAACTGTTTTTCGAAAGGTTTGTAATTTTCTGACGAGGACTTGGGAGTCTTCGTAGATTTTGGTGAGCAATGTCTGGTCTTGGATGTAGCCTCTGCGTTGGATGATGTGATGACAGGCTACTGTTTCAATTAGATAACGAATGGCAAACCCCAGGAACCTTGCTTGCTCGGCATCCGATTGCCCTGTAGAGCCTTCAGCGATGTTCAGCGAAATGGACGTTGCCGCCCGAATCATTTGAGATTTTAAGTTGAACTCTTCGCTTTTCGGTAATTTCTCCGCCAGAAGATAGATCGAATCGATATATTCCAAAGACAATTTCCAAACATCCAATTGCTCAAACTTATAAGGCATTAGGCTTTCTCCATCGCCAATCGTCTATTGTCAATGGTCAACGAATTACCACTGTCTTTTCGCGCGTGCTCGTGAACGGATGATGGTCGCAATCACATTCATGGTCAGCACAAACACAAGCAGGACAAGCGCCGTGCCATACTGAATTTGGATCGGCATTTCAGGCACTTGCGTGGAAATGACAAAGAGATGATAGGGCAGCGCCATGGTCGCATCGAAGGGCGAACCAGGCAGACGGGGCAGGAAGAACGCCGCACCCGTGAAGAGGATTGGGGCGGTTTCACCTGCGGCGCGTTCCAAGCCGAGGATGACTCCCGTGAGGATGCCAGGCAGCGCTTCCTTTAGTACAATGCGGCGGATAGTCTGCCAGCGGGTGGCGCCGAGTGAGATGCTCACCGTGCGGAAGGATTGCGGCACGGAGCGCAAGGATTCTTCCGCGGTGCTGATGATGACGGGCAGGGTCATGATAGAGAGGGTCAGCGAAGCGGCGAGGATGGACGTCCCAAATTGCAGGAACAGGACGAATAATCCCAGCCCGAACAAGCCGTACACCACCGAAGGGATGCCCGCCAGATTGATGATCGCCAGACGGATGAGGCGTGTCGTCTGGTTATCTTTTGCATATTCAGAGAGATAGATGGCGGCGGCAATGCCAAGCGGAACGGAGAAGATTGCCGTGCCGATGGTCAGGTAGAGCGTGCCGACGATGGCGGGCAGGATTCCGCCTGAGCGCATCCCGTCGTAGGGGAAGCCTGTCAGGAATTCCAGTGAGATAGCGGAACCGCCCTGATAGATGATGAAGATGATCACGCCGACGATGGGGATGACCGTCGCCACTGCGACCAGCGTAATGAAGGTAAAGCCGAGCCGCTGCACAAGGTGACGGTTGCGGGAGAGAAGTTTCGTCATGACAAAATCCTCTCTGCCCGTTTCTTGGCGCGGAACACGACCGATGAGGCGATCACGTTCACAATCAAGGAAATGAGGAACAAGACAATGCCGATGAAGAACAGCACATGATAATGGGTGCTGCCATTGGCGACTTCGCCCATTTCAGCGGCAATGGTGGCGGTCATCGTGCGGACGGGGGAGAACAGGCTGCCGAGTTTTGTGGCGAGTACGGGGGCGTTGCCTGTCACCATCATCACGGTCATGGTTTCGCCGATGGCGCGTCCCACGCCGAGCATGATGGCGGTCAGCACACCCGATTTCGCGGCGGGAAGCGTCACCCGCCAGATGGTCTGCCATTTGGTCGCGCCGAGCGCCCACGCACCTTCACGGTACGAGCGCGGAACAGAATCAAGTGCATCTTCCGCCACGGACACGACCGTCGGCACGGCGATGCCACCCAACAGCAGGGATCCTGTAAACGCGGTCAGACCAGTTGGCAGGTCCAGAAGGACGCGCAGGTATGGCGAGACGACGAGGATGCCGAGAAATCCCAGCACTACAGACGGAAGTCCACCGAGCAATTCCACGAGCGGTTTGAGAATTTCGCGCATCCAACGCGGCGCGATCTCGGAGATGTACACGGCGGTGCCAATGCCAAACGGGACGGCGATAAGCGCCGCGCCGAGGGTCACCACGAGCGAGCCTGTGATGAGCGGCAGGATGCCATAATAATCTTCGATGGGATACCAGCGAACGTTGAGCAGGGAACTTGCTTCCACTTCGCCCAGTGTCGGCAGACCTTCACGCAGAAGGAAGAAAAAGATGAGCAGCACAAAGACAATGGCGGAATATCCGCTCGCTTTGATGGCTCTGGTAATAATGAATTCTCGCCAGTTTAGTGATTTTTCCATAATTCTCCATCATGTCATTGCGAGGCAGGTATTTGTTCTTTGTGCCGAAGCAATCTCCTGTATAAGGCAGATTGCTTCGGGCGAAAACCATCGCCCTCGCAATGACATAATTTATTTTGCGGGCACAAACCCCAACTCAGCTACGATGTCTTGTGCTTCAACGGAAAGGATCCAATCGAGATATTCCTTCACGATGCCTGTCGGCTCGCCGTTGGTGTACATATACAGGTCGCGCGCGATGGGATAACTTTTATTATTGACCGTTTCGATCGAAGGCAGCACATACGGTGCGCCCGCTTCTTTTGCAATGGCGATCATGTTTACATCATGCGGTACATAGCCCAAGCCGTCAT
>VGOX01000379.1 GCA_016875755.1 Chloroflexota bacterium | reverse complement strand
CCGCCTACGACCCCGTGAACAAGCAGGTCTTCATCGGCTATCTCATCAACGCCAATGTCTATGGTTTCAGCGTAGGGGAAATTCCATGATCTTGTAGGACAAGTCTATAGACTTGTCCTACAGGTTTTACAAACAATTTACAACCGCATAAACCGCGCCAAACATTACATCTGTATGATTAGAAACCCGCTTTATCAAGGAGATGTCATGTTTAGAAAATTCGCAATGCTCATGCCGATAATTGTTCTCGTCACCCTTGCCTGCAATCTCGGCGCGAATCAACCCGCAGCGGAGGTAAAACCTGCTGAAACGCAACCAGCCCCAATCACGTCAGAGGCGGGCACTTCATCCACAAATGAAGCCTTTGGGATTTACATGTCCCTCTCCAAAGATGGCAGCGACTTATGTACCTTCGGCGAAGTGACCCATTGCAGACTCTTCTTCGCAGAGGTGACATCAACGGACGGCGCACTTGGCATCGTGGAAGGATCGTTCCAAGAGATTCTGCCCGATGTGCCCGCTGTCATGCCATCCGTCAGCCCTGATGGAACGTTATTGGCATTCATGGCAAGCGCAGATAGCGGATCGTATCAACTGCGGCATATTTATGTCTACAACCTTGAAACAGGTTTTGTGCTGGATGTGACCGCAGGGCAAAGCGCCAGCGGAACAGGACAATGGGTACGTTGGTTTGGCGAGCGTGAATTGGTGTATTCAAGCCTGAATGATTGCAGCAATGCTGTGACAGAGACAGGCTGCAACAAAGAGTCGCGCTATCAAGACCTGCTGATCGCCACACTCAACCCAGATGGCACTGCCGTGCTCAATACCGAAATCGCATTTGGCAGCGTAAACGATTCGACGTTATTGAATTCCGAAGCCTGCGCGGCAGAAGACCCCGCCCCCAGCGGCGACCCAAACATGATCGCATTCCATAGCACCTCGGTGGACGGTTCTCAAATTCGTGATGCTGCCTGCCCCTGGGTGGAAGGTTATTCGGGCATTATGCAGCAGGGGAATTCTGTGCCTGTGATCGTAAACCTCGACGCAACCTCACCCGATAACACCGCGCAAAGCCTGACCGCAGGTGAAGATTATTGGGCATTTGATCTGACCAGCGCGGGTTTGAAAGGCTGCGCCCACATGGATTTTAGCGCCGATGGGCAAACTGTAGTCTGCACCGAACAGGGCAGTTCGCCCAGTTATCGCTTATGCTCTGACCCAAATTTCAGCGGGCAGGAATGTATGGCAAATGGCTGCTATGGCATTGTCTATGATCGCATCTTCGGGTTTTCCTTGAATGGGAATGTATATCAAAATACACATGGTGCAAATTCACAAGAGCCGCTCTTCGAACATTTGCATCCCACCGCCCTGCCCAACGCCGAACGCTATTGGAGAGACGATAAACAATGCGCCATCTACCTCACTAAATATTTCGAACTCGGCAATGACAATCTTTTGCTGGCAACCATCCTCTGCCAATCTGCTGTAGCCGATGCAGATGGCATTATTTTCTCGCGCCTGATGTTGATCGATTTCACCAACCCGCAACAACCGATTTACTTCGATATCACAGGCTGGCTCGAAGACACCTTTCCCACACGCTGGGCATCGGGTACAGCGTCAGCCTTCAACGGTTCTTTCGAGGAATAAAAAATGAAACGAACACTGACTCTTTTTCTCCTCCCGATCCTTCTCTCCGTTGCATGTTCATTCTCCTCTCCAAGCCCTGCCGTGCCTTTTGCAAAATTGGTTTTTTTCATCCACAGAGATGATTATAAAATCAATGATCGTAAAACAGACATAACATCATCAAAAATAATTTCGCGAGCGTAATAATTATCTCGTGCGTAGCGTTCCCAACGCTGAAGCATGGAGACATCTAACTGAATATTTTCTAAAATAACATTCCGGTTTTGCAAATCATTGAGAGATGATCTTCTTTCAGCGGTAGATCTAAGTGCAAAGGTGAAGACTTCTCTATTAAAGGATTGGGTCTTTGTGAGTATATATACATCATAGAAATCTCTCGGGCGGGTATTGAGTACGCTGCGACGAAGAATAGTTTCCACCTTTTCTGCAAGAACAGTCTCAATGTTATACGCCAAAACCTGAATGGTTCTACCATCAACTTTTGAGGAGAGTGTATGTTGAATTGCTTCGGGAGTAATAATATCTCCAGTTGTAATGTCCAATTTTAGAGGAGTACGAATAGTATCAAATTGCGCAGTTAAAGATACACGAAACCCTCCATACTCATTACCATCACGAATAGCATCAATATCCTGAACAGACAAAACAACATTATCTTCCAGTGAGATTTCGCAAATTTAGACCAATATATTCTGAAGCACGGTCTCCGATAATGGAAAGCCTCGCACTGTAGTATCCATATCCATCGTGGTACGACTTTCAATACCCACAATGGAGGCGATCAGCATTCCACCTTTCAGAATAAATTTGTCTTTGTGTCTGGAACAAGCAATGCGTTCCAACAATCTTTCAAGCATGTAACTCTGCAAAACTGCCTGGGCAGGGATATTATTGACTGTTGCTAGGTTTCTGATACGTGCCTTGAACTGCATAGCGTTATTCACAGCAAAACCTCGATGTAATTTCTTGTAATTTTCTCGATTCGAAATTTCACCGCATATTGATACAGCAGGGTAATATTTCGATCCTTTCGGCGCACATATCGCTTAAGCGCTTCATTCACAAACTGGATATCCATTTGATTACGGCTGCGGACAATATCGCAGATGCTTCTCTCAAGATCAAAGGTGCGCAAGTCGTTTCCATGTCCCGATTTTAAATTGACAAGTCCAAGAGGGTATAAGGTTCGAATAACAAAATAGACCTTCGCACCGTCATGCTTCACACGCGCAGCGTTGTACCCTGAAGGCAGAGTAACTGAATAATAAAGCGGGGTACGATCTGTTAATCCATGCAGGTAAAGCGCTGTTTCGTGCGAGAAAACAGCAGCTTTGTACCTGGATTGAAAGATTGCCATTTCATCCACAATTGTTTCTGAAGTTGCATACACCCCCCTAGATACTCTCTGGATTTCCCCCAATTTTTCCAGCATAGATAAGTAAATATGAGGAACGCCCAATTGTTTCAAATCAGATGCCAATACAACACCTTGTTTCTGTTTCAATAGGTCGCGGATTTTCATCAAATAAGAGTTTTTTATTTTCATGCTTATATTATAAATCAAATAAGCATAAAAATAATTTATATATGTTCTCAACTGAGGAGATTCCCAGCATGGTAAACTTGATTTGTTTCCCCAAAACTTTAAGTCTGCTATATTAGCTCAAGGGAACCGCTGGTTTTTTGCAAAATCACCGTATCCTCTGTATCCTCTCAAAAATTCGGGGGGGGGGAGAGTCTCTCAAGCCCAGGAGCCACTGAGGTTGAGTTCATGAGCGCGCTTTGTCACCAGAAGGGACATGGGTGGGATCTGTTTTGTTTCGGCAACACGATCACGAATATAGGCATAGA
>VGOX01000378.1 GCA_016875755.1 Chloroflexota bacterium | reverse complement strand
TGGGCGTGGGAGTTGGCAGGAAGAGCGGCTTGACATCGCCCATCTGCATTAGGCGGAAGACCCACACGCCAGCAAGGATCAACACGACCCACAGGAACATGCGGTACACACTGGAATCGTCACGGCGACGAAAGAGGGGGCGTTTCTGGGAAATGTTCATGGGGCGGGAGTTTCTGTCGAAACAGAAGCAGGTGTCGGCGAAGAAAGCGGCGCTTCTGGCGTCTGCACGAGATTTTGCTGGCAGCGGCTGACGATGGCGTTCGCATTATCCACAGCCAGTTCATCCGAAGGGACACGGGAAATGATCAGGTCGGCGATCTGCAAGGCTTCGCCGCATTGGTTCAGGCGGGAGAGCGCCAAGCCATAAGTAAAATAATATTCGGCAACACGCGGCGCATTGGGGACGAGGTTGATCGCGTCCAATTGTGCGCCTTCGGGGGACAGCCCGCCTTTGATCACAAATGCAAGCTGTTCCACGGATTCGGGCCAGTAGGCATTGCGGTAATACATGACGCCAAGATTGCCGCGCAGGCTGGTGTTGTCGGGCTCGTCTGCCACAGCGGATTCGGCGTACTGCATGGCTTTACCATACTCACCGATGGTGGCGTATGTGCGGGACATTAACAGATCAGGCTCGGAATCTTCAGGGTTGAGTGCGTTCGCACGCGTAAAAGATTCGACCGCCCTATCGTAGATGCCAAGAATACGATAATTACGTCCCATTGAAATATGCAGGTCGGCAATATTGGGGTTGATCGCCAGTGCCAATTCATACTCACGCAGGGCTTCTTCATAGTTACCGGTAGCTTCCAGAATATAGCCGCGCGCACGGTGGGTTTCCAGTGCGTTGGGCGCAAGTGCCTGCGCTACCTTCGATTCTTCGATGGCTTTTTCAACTCCCTCAAAAGAACCAGTACCGCTGTAGAAAGAATCTACAAGGATCTCAACATAATAGGCATGTGCAAGCGCATTATTCGGGTCTAACTCCAATGCGCGTTTGATATCACTTTCAGCCTGGAGATATTCTCCCTGAAACCCAAGCGCCCACGCACGCACAGCGAACGCCATGGAATTTGTCGGGTTGAGCAGCAGGGCATCTTCGGCACTGGTCTGCGCTTCTTCGTACTTCCCTGCAAAAACAAGGGTCTTCGCCAGCATGATATGCAAAGCGGGGTCATCGGGACGGGACGCCACAGCGCGGCGATAGGCATCCACTGCGGGCAGGAGTTTCCCCTCATTGAAAGCTGCTTCAGCATCCGATACCAACGTTTCAGGGGAGATCGTAGCAGTCGGCGAAGGTACGCCCAGAGGTTGGATCGTCGGCACAATAAAACTATTAATATATGAAGCCGCCGCCAAAAGCAGCACGAGCAACATAATGCGGAACCAGTTTGGGCGGCTCCGCCTGCGGTTCATACTCCATTTACTTCCTTTTAGATACATAAATTCATATTACCATCCGCAGGAAAGCATCGTCAAGCAGGGGGTTTAATCTCTAATTCGCCTCTTATATGCTAAAATCGCGCCATGCAATTCGAGGTGTTCACCCTCCTGCCCGAAGTTTTCCCATCCTATCTTGAAACCAGCATACTCAAACGTGCGCGTGAGCGGGGGTTGATTCACGTCAACGTCCATAATATCCGCGACTACACCCACGACAAACACCACACCACCGACGACACTCCCTACGGCGGCGGCGGCGGAATGGTAATGAAACCCGAACCCGTCTTCGAAGCGATTGAATCCGTGATGGGACGACTGGCTGCGCCTCAACCTACGGGGAAGCCTGATTCAAACATCCCGATCATTCTCCTCACTCCACAGGGACGAGTCTTCAATCAATCCATCGCCACTGAGCTATCCAAACACCCGCGCATCGTCCTCCTGTGCGGACGGTACGAAGGCATCGACGAACGCATCCGCGAGAATCTCGTCACCGACGAAATCTCCATCGGCGATTACGTTCTCACCGGCGGCGAACTTCCCGCACTCATCCTCATCGACGCAGTTGCCCGCCTGCTCCCCAACGTGCTTGGCGACCCCACCGGCGCCGAAGACGACTCACACGCCATGGGCTTGCTCGAATATCCGCACTACACCCGCCCGCCGGAATATCGCGGCTGGAAAGTTCCCGAAGTCCTGCTCTCCGGTGATCACGGCAAAATAGACAAATGGCGCAGGCAACAAGCATTGGAACGCACCCTCCGCAAACGCCCGGATATGATCGAAAAAGCGGATTTATCAAAAGAAGATCTGAAGTTTATCGAAAGTCTAAAGCCAAAGGTCGACTAACTTTTGGCCTGCGACCTTTGACCAGCAAAATCGAACCTACACTCGGAGGAAATTATGTCAGCAACACGCTTGAACTACGGCAAGACCTTCCTGCTCGGCTTTGGCTTTTTTGGCATCAGTGTGATCTGGGGCGTATACAACGCCTTCGTCCCCATCTTCCTCTCGGATAAACTCGGACTGGCTCCTGCACTCATCGGCTTCTTTATGACGCTCGATAATATCGCGGCGCTCTTCATCCAGCCGCCTGTTGGCGCATGGTCAGACCGTCTCCGCACCCGTTGGGGACGACGCATTCCCTTCCTGATGGTCGGCGCACCAATTACAGCCCTGGCATTTGGTCTTATCCCAATGGCAGCTGTGCTTCCGCTTTTCGTGGCATGTACCAGCACCCTCCTGCTTAGTGCGGCGCTGTGGCGCACTCCCGTTGTAGCGCTTATGCCCGATATCACCCCATCCAAATTCCGCTCACAGGCGAACGGCATTATCAACTTCATGGGCGGGTTTGGCACCATCGTTGCCCTGCAAACAGGCGGACTGCTCTACAAGATGAGTCCCAACTTCCCCTTCTGGCTCGGTTCCGTGCTGGTGGTCATTGCCGCTTTGGTCGTTTTCCTCTTCATCAAAGAACCAAGAGAATATGAAGAGACCGAACGCCAGCCCGGCATGCTCGAAAGCCTCAAAGAAGTTTTCAACGACAACGATAAAAGTGGGCTGCGCATCCTGCTTGCCATCTTCTTCTGGTTCCTTGGCTTCTCAGCAGTTGAGACCTTCTTCACGCTTTATGCAAAGAATCACCTCGGCTTGAACGAAGGTGACGGCGCAACCCTGCTCTCCGTCCTGCCGCTGTTCTTCGTGTTGTTCGCCATCCCATCGGGATTTGTAGCAGGTAAACTCGGGCGCAAAACCACCATCTCCATTGGGTTGATCACCATCACCGTCATGCTCATCCTGCTCTACCTCACCCCCGCTGAAACATTATTGACTGCCATTGCCCCTCTGCCCCTGGTCGGCATTCCGCTGGTGGAAGGCGGCACACGCATGCTCACGCTCGCAGGTGTGCTGCTCATCCTCGGCGGCATTGGCTGGGCCTTTATCAACATCAACTCCCTGCCCATGATCGTGGACTTGACCAACGCGGCACGCATCGGCACCTTTACCGGGTTGTACTACCTGTTCTCCACCTTCTCCGCCATCATTGGTCCCAACGTGAACGGCTG
>VGOX01000377.1 GCA_016875755.1 Chloroflexota bacterium | reverse complement strand
TCATCAGCCTTGAGATGATGCCACCCGCTGTGCAGATGGTCAGCAAGATCACGCCGAACGCCTGGGCGTTGGGTGGATTTACGACTTTCGCTCTCGGCGGGACTCTGCCGCATCTTTCGACGCCGATCACTGCCCTGCTGACGATGGGCCTAGTCCTGTTTGGGATAGCAGTGATTTTGTTCGGGAAGAAGAATTTGGTGACAAAATAATTTCATGTCATTGCGAGAAGGAGCGAAGCGACGACGAAGCAATCCCCTGTACAAGAAGATTGCTTCGTCGCAACAAACAAGAGCGCTCCTCGCAATGACATGTACGGAGCAACTATGAAAAAATTATTTGCCATTGCATGGAAAGACGCGATTGTCCGATTTGCGAGTTCGTCGGAGTTGCTGTTCTTCATCATCCTGCCGATATTTTTCACCTTCCTGCTTGCAAGCGGGACACCCTCGGGAGAGGAAGATAACCGCATTCGATTGGTCGTTGTCGATCTGGCGGATACGTCCATTTCGCGCGAGATATTCACAGAGTTGGATAAATCCACTGCGGTGCGACCCGAATACTTCCCGTTGGAAGAAGCGGAAGAGATGTTCGAAGCCCGCCGCGCGTCGTCGCTGCTGGTCATCCCCGCAGGTTTGGACATGGAATCCATCCAGAATGGCAGCGCGGAACTGGATTTCCGCAAGCAGCCGAATAACCTCAACGCCACCGTCGCCGAACGCGCCGTGCAGACCGCCATTCGGCGTGTGAGCAGTTCGATCGGCGCGGCAAACATGGCGTTGGAAGAAGCGAAGGCACGTGGGACGTTCGAGTCGTCCGAAGCGGAGCAAGCCTACTTCGATGAGTCGTTGGAACTCGCACAAAAATTACAAACCGATGCGCCCGAGCGCGTGACCGTGATCGAAGGCAGCACGCCCGACCAGGTGGAGTACGATCCACGCGCCAATTCATCGGCGGGTCAGTTGATCACGTGGGTGTTCATTCCACTGTTCGGCATCTCCGCGCTGTTCGCGTACGAACGCCAGCAGGGAACCCTGCGCCGCATCCTGACCACGCCGACGAGCAAAGCCACCTACCTGTTCGGCACAATTGCGGGACAGGTGTTCATGGCGCTGATCCAAATGACGCTGTTGGTTTTATTCGGCGTTTTCGTGATGGGGCTTGGCTGGGGGCGCAACTTGCCCGCATTATTCGTTGTTTTGCTATGTGCAGCGTTGGCGGCGGGAGCGATTGGCACAGCAATGGGAACCTTCGTCAAGACCGAAAGTCAAGCCAGCGGGTTGAGCATCATGGCGGGCATGGTGATGGCATTGCTGGGCGGATGTTGGTATCCGTTGGAGTTATTCCCTGCGGCGGTGCAAAACATCGTGAAAATCCTCCCCACCACCTGGGCAATGCAGGGACTACTCGATCTGGTCCTCCGCAACGGCGGACTGGTGGAAATCCTCCCTGAAGCGGGTGCTCTGCTCGGCTTTGCTGCGCTGTTCTTTGGGGTTGGGGTGATGAGATTTAGGTATGAGTGAGAAGTAACGAGTAACAAGTGAAAAGTGACAAGTAAAAAGGCGGAAGGCAGATGATGACTGCCTTCCGCCTTTCTGCATTCTGCTTTCCACTACTGCGTCTTCTCCAAATAATCGCTATACGCGCCTTGATATTCCTTCAAGCCCTTATTCTCAATCACCAATAACCGCTCCACCGTTCGATCCAGAAAATAGCGGTCGTGGGAAATGATCAACACCGTGCCAAGAAAGTCTTCGAGCGCATTTTCGAGCACTTCGGCGGAGGCGATGTCGAGGTTGTTGGTGGGCTCGTCCAGCAGAAGGAAGTTCGCGCCAGAAAGCACAACGAGTGCGAGTTGCAGTCTGCTCCGCTCACCACCTGAGAGTTCACCAATTTTCTGCGAGACCTGTTTGTAGGTGAAGAGATAGCGCAGCAAAAATGCCGTCGCTCTGGATTCGCTCATCTCGCCTGCATAGCGGACCGCATCCAGCAAGGTTTGGTTGAAATCGAGCGTCTCATGTTCCTGCGCGTAATATCCAATGGACACGCTGGGACCAATCTTGATTTCACCTACATCAGGCATTTCCTGACCAAGAATCATTCGCAGCAACACAGACTTCCCCGCGCCATTCGCACCGATCAACCCAACACGCTCGCCGTGCCAGATGGTTTCGTTGAGATTTGAGAATACGGCTTTTTCGCCAAACGATTTTGAGATATTCGCCAGTTCCAACACCTTATTCGAGCCGCGCCAGCCATTGAGTTGTCCAAGGTCCATGCGCTTGCGTTCGGTGATGGGCTTTTCGACTCTATCCATCTTGTCCAGCCGCTTTTGCATGGACTTTGCCTTCCGTGCAAGGTCTTCCTGATCGTACACCTTGCCCCAAATTTCCAAACGCTTGATCGCAGCTTCAAGACGTTTGATCGTATGCTGTTGGGCGCGGAACATCTCCTCCTGCCGCGCGAGGCGCATTTCCTTATCGTTGATGTAGGACGTGTAATCGCCCTCAAAAACCGTCATTTTGCCATCTTCCAATTCGGCGATATGCGTGACAACAGCATCCAGCAGATAACGGTCATGCGAGATGATTACCACCGTCCCATCATATTCGCGAACAAGTTTTTCGAGATAGACTTTGCCTGGCAGGTCGAGGTGATTGTCAGGTTCATCCAACAGCAAAACATCGGGATGGAGGAGTAGCAGCCGCGCCAACCCAACCAGTTTCTTTTGCCCGCCGCTTAACACCGAGAGAGGCTTGGTCAGTTCACTTTCAGCGAGTCCCAGCCCGAGCAGGAGGTCGCGCACGCGTGCGGGATACGAGTCACCGCCGAGGGCGAAATATTCGTCAATGAGGTGATGCTGACGCTCGAGCATGCGCTCCAGTTTTTTCTCATCGCCATATACTTCAGGGTCGCCCAAACTTTTCTCGACGTGCTCCAATTCCGCATGGACTTGCGCCACACGCGGGTTACCCTGCATCGCGGAGGCGAGCGCCGTCAGCGTAAGGTCAAGCTCGGGTTGTTGAGGCAGGTATCCCGTAGTGACGAGGCGGGCACGGGTGATGCTTCCGCCCAACTCGGGGGCATATTCCCCTTCAATGAGTTTGAACAGCGAAGACTTCCCTGCGCCATTCGCACCGATGAGACCGATTCGTTGCCCGTGTTGAATCTCCCAGTTGAGATTTTCAAAGATGCGTTTGGCACCGAGGACAAGGGTGATGTTCGAGAGTTGAATTTGGATCATGGTTTTCTCTGTAGCGCAAGATTTATCTTGCGAATTAGCAACATGAATGTTGCAATATGGTTAATCGAGTAGGGAGCGGCGGCTAACCGCTCCCTCTCACACCACCGGACATGCGGGTCCGCATCCGGCGGTTCACCAAGAGTGGCGCAGATCCTCTTGCGCTGGATTTTCTTCTGTCTCGTGCCGAGGACGGCTCGACCCTCTCCACAACTCCCACAGGCTTCACCCGTTTCGTTTGCGAAGTAGTGCCTCTATCCGAAGCATTCGGTCTTCCGTGTTC
>VGOX01000376.1 GCA_016875755.1 Chloroflexota bacterium | reverse complement strand
TCTGGCGGATGAAGAAAAATGGTTCGGCTCCATGCGCGACCCAAATGAGAAACCGCTTGCCATCGAAGTTCGTAAAGGAAAAACATGGAAGTTGATCGGTAATTGCGGCGTGTTTGGCATCGAAACAGCCAATCGCAGTGCCGAGCTGGGAATCATGATCGGTGATAAAAAGGAATGGGATAAAGGGTACGGCGCCGAGGCAATGACCTTGCTCCTGCGCCACGGTTTCTGGACCTTGAACCTGCATCGCCTGTTTTTGCGAGTCTACGCCGACAATGTGAGGGCTGTGCGTTCGTACGAAAAAGCAGGGTTCGTATTGGAGGGGCGTTTACGCGAAGCAGTATATAAATTTGGAAGATATGACGATGTCCTGATCATGAGCGTTCTGCGCTCGGAGTGGGACGCGCGAAAAAAGGAGAAGTAAGGAAATGCCCCATGCTCATCATGATTTGAAAGTGTACGGCGGGATCAAACTTTTTGCAGGAAGCGGTTCCCCCGACCTTTCTCAAAAGATCGCCGATTATCTCGACCAGCCTTTAAGCGGTGTGGAAGTGATCGAGTTCCCGAACGAGAATTTGTTCGTGAAATTAAAAGGCAGCGTACGTGGACAGGACGTCTATGTGATCCAGACGACGTCTTCGCCTGTACACCGAAATTTAATGGAATTGCTCATCATGATCCAGACCTTGCGTCTGGATTCTGCGGCGCGCATCACAGCTGTGATCCCCTATCTGTGTTACGGACGTTCCGACAAGAAAGATCAGCCGCGTGTGCCGATCACGGCGCGCCTGGTGGCAGATATGATCGAAGCGGCAGGCGCAGATCGTTATATGACACTCGACCCGCACGCCGGGCAAATTCAGGGTTTCTTCTCCATCCCCGGCGATGTGCTGACTGCCTCGCACCTTTTGTTGGAGCATATCAACGAAAAACTCCGCAAGGACATGCAGGACCCGGTCGTCGTTTCAGTGGACCTTGGCTTTGCCAAAAAAGGGCGCAATTATGCCGCCGATATGGACATGCCCATCGCATTTATCGAAAAGCGCAGGCAGGGTAACGATGCCAAAGCCGAAGCATTGACTTTGATCGGCGATGTGAAAGACCGCGATGTGATCATTGTGGATGATGAAGTGGATACAGGCGGTTCCATTGCGCAGGCAGTGAATGTTGTCAAACAAAATGGCGCGCGTGATGTATACCTTGTGTTCGTCCACTCGATCCTCTCACGCGACGGCGCGGAACGTCTTGCGTCCCTGCCCATCAAGCAGATCATTACAACAGATTCATCGCCGCTTTCTCCTGAAAAGATGAAACACCTCGAAGGCAAGATCACGGTGCTGTCTGTGGCAGGGTTGTTGGGCGAAGTCATCCGCCGCGCCCATGAAGGCCGCTCTGTTGGTGAGATGTTTAACGAATAAAATAGCTATTAGCGATTGGCTGTTAGCTTTTTTCTAAACGCCAACCGCTAATAGCTAATAGCTGCTCTCATGCCTGAACTCCCTGAAGTTGAAACCATTGCCCGCGCCATCAAGCCTGAACTGGTCGGCAGGACCATCGTCTCTGCCGACTTGAATTGGACGCGGACCCTTGCCACCCCGTCTGTACGAGAATTCAGGGAACAGGTGATCGGCCAAAAAGTGGTTGATGTCACTCGCCGCGCAAAATATCTCGATATCGTACTTAAGGACTATCATTTACTTATTCACTTGCGCATGAGCGGGGATATAATTATTCGTACCCACACGGATGCGCCCGAAAAGCACGACAGGCTCATTCTGAAACTTTCCAATAAAAAATATCTTGCCTTCAACGATACCCGTAAATTCGGGCGGGTTTGGCTGGTAAAGGACTCGTCTGCGGTGCTTTCCAAACTGGGACCCGAACCGCTGGAGCGGGGTTTTACTCCGCAATGGCTGTATGAAAATCTGCGCAAACGCAAACGCCAGTTAAAGCCGCTGCTGCTCGACCAATCCTTTCTCTCCGGGTTGGGAAACATCTATACCGATGAAGCTCTGCACATGGCGAAGCTGCATCCTCTCGGGTTGTCGAATGATATTTCGGCGAAACAGGCTGAGGCGCTGTATGAAGCGATCCGCTCGGTGCTTAAGGAAGGCATCCGCCGCAATGGTGCGAGCATCGACTGGGTCTATCGCGGCGGCTCGTATCAAAATTATTTTCGTGTGTATGATTGTGAAGGCAAACCATGCCCGGTGTGTGGCACGGAGATCCAAAAACTTGTTGTCGGACAGCGCGGCACACACATCTGCCCGGCCTGTCAACGTTTGAGGTAACTCATGACCGAAGGTATCGTCTTTTCCCCGTCTCCCTTTTTTTATGTCATCATTGGTTTTTTGGTTGGGTTGATCCTTGGCTGGGTCATCGGTTTTTTTGATTCGAACAACCGCTCCGCAAAAAAGATCGAAGCGTCTGAAAAGAATGCCGAGATAAAAGCGCAGGAAGCGGAAAGGCGAATTCGTAAAGCCGAGGAGCAGATCGCGCTTGCGGCTCAAGCATCCGCTACGGATGACCCCGGTTTGCTGCGCCTGAAAAATGACTCGGGCCGCTATATGCTGGAGATGGACGGCGCCCCGTTGACGGGTGCGTTATCCTCCGATAAAAAGAGACGGCTCATCGACCTGCTTAGCTTTATTCGCCCCTACCTTGAAGGCGGACAGCCCCAGCAGGCTCCTGCTCCAAAACCTGCCGCGCCTCAAACTCCGCCTGCGCCTGTTTCCACCTTTCAGGCAGTCACCCCGCAGAGACCGATCTCCCGACCCGTTACACCTGCGCCGGTGGAGCCCATCAAACCGACTCTGGCTGCAGCACTTAACCCGACCAAGAAAGCTGAAGAAAAACCCCTTGCCCCGCTCAGCATTGTGGGACAGATCGACTCCGTTCTGCAAGCCCGCCTGGTCAATACTCCGCTTGAGCACAAAGGCATTAGCTTGCATGAATCGCGCGATGGTGCAGTAGAGGTGATCGTCGGTCTGACGAAATATCCGTCCATTGACGATGTGCCCGATGCCGTCATTAGGACGGCCATCCGTGCCGCCATTGCAGAATGGGAAGTTAAGTTTACGCCGGGCTTGTAATTATTTTTTTGTCACGTCATTACCGCCCCTTCCATTTTCAACAGCCATTCTTTTGTCGGTAATCCGTCTCCACCGCCATAGCCGTGGAGTCCTCCATCCTTGCCGATGACTCGATGGCAGGGGATGACGAGCGGCATGGGGTTGGTGGCATTCGCCCGACCCACAGCACGATAGGCATGCGGACGTCCGATCTGAGATGCGATGTCAGCATAGGTGCGGGTTTCGCCGTAGGGAATTTCGTACACAAGTTTGAGAGTTTCGCGTTGAAATGGCCGCAGGGTGGACCAGTCAATCGCAAAAGAAAAATGGCTCTTTGGGATTTCGCGTGGCGGTGCCATATATGGTGGTGCTCCGATTAAGCAAACCTGCGATAGCCTTCGATATCAAGGTAGAGCCGTTGGAACAAAGTTGTGTTGCGAAGAATGCCGTAACA
>VGOX01000375.1 GCA_016875755.1 Chloroflexota bacterium | reverse complement strand
TTCCGTTGTTTCTCTGGCAGTTCACTGGCGGCGCTGATCAATGCGGGTTGTTGGTGTTTGGTGTTTTTTCTGAACATGCGTTGATTGTATTAAATTTTTTCGGTTTTGACGAGGGTTGCTACCCTTTTTGCAGTGGAGTCATTTTTATTTCCACCAAACCTGTCCAAAATATGACAACAGGCACACATAATTAAGCCGAACATAACTAACTACTGAAGTACAACGGGGATACACTTGTTCCTTGATGAAAAATCGCAGGCATACGCCTGTTTTAGAGGAGCCAGCATGAACAAAAACATCATAACGCTTGACGGCAACGAAGCCACAGCATCTGTCGCGCACCGCATTAATGAAGTGATCGCCATTTACCCGATTACTCCTTCATCTGCGATGGGCGAATTTTCCGATGAATGGTCAGCCAAACACAAAAAGAACATCTGGGGCACCGTTCCACTTGTAGTTGAAATGCAATCCGAAGGCGGCGCGGCGGGTACAGTCCACGGTGCACTGCAAACGGGCGCACTCACCACCACCTTCACCGCCTCACAAGGCTTGCTGTTGATGATCCCCAACATGTACAAGATCGCGGGCGAACTCACCAGCACCGTCTTCCATGTGGCAGCCCGCTCCCTTGCGGCGCAGGGTCTCTCCATCTTCGGCGACCACCAGGACGTAATGGCTGTCCGCCAGACGGGTTGGGCGCTGCTCAGTTCAGGTTCGGTACAGGAGGCCCAGGATTTCGCCGCCATCTCACAAATGGCAACGCTCAAGAGCCGCATCCCCTTCCTGCATTTCTTTGATGGATTTAGAACCTCGCACGAAGTCGCCAAGATCATCCAATTGACAGATGACGACCTGCGCCTCCTTCTGGACTCGGACTTGATTCGAGCCCATCGGGCACGTGGACTCACCCCAAACAAACCTGTTCTGCGCGGCACCGCCCAGAACCCCGATGTGTACTTCCAGGCGCGTGAGACGGTTAACCCGTTCTATGCCGTCACCCCCGCCATCGTGCAGGAAATGATGGACAAGTTTGCAAAAGTCACAGGTAGGCAGTATCACCTGTTCGATTACTCAGGTCACCCCGAAGCGGAACGCGTGGTCGTGGTGATGGGCTCTGGCGGCGAAACCGCCCAAGCCACCGCCGCCTTCCTCGCGGAAAAAGGCGAAAAAGTTGGTGTGCTGCGTGTACGTTTGTACCGCCCCTTCCCCATCGAGGAGTTCATCAACTCCCTGCCCAAGTCTGTGAAAAGCATCGTTGTGCTCGACCGCACCAAGGAACCTGGCGCGCTCGGCGAACCTCTGTATCAGGATGTGGTGAATGCGCTGGTCGAAGGTGGAAGGTCAAATATCAAGGTGATCGGCGGACGTTACGGGCTTTCTTCGAAGGAATTCACCCCTGCGATGGTCAAATCCACGCTTGATGAACTGTCCAAGCCCGAGCCCAAGAACCACTTCACCGTCGGTATCAATGACGATGTCTCCCACACCAGCCTCGCTGTGGACACTTCCTTCTCCATCGAACACCCTGAAACCGTGCGTTGTTTGTTCTTCGGCCTGGGCTCAGACGGTACCGTGGGCGCGAACAAAAACTCGATCAAGATCATCGGTGAAGAAACCGACAACTATGCGCAAGGCTATTTCGTGTACGACTCGAAGAAATCGGGTCAAATGACCACTTCGCACCTGCGCTTTGGTCCCAAACCCATTGTAGCGCCGTATCTCATCGAAGCCAACCAAGCGAACTTTGTGGCGTGCCACCAGTTCAACTTTATGGAACGCTTCGACATGCTCAAATACGCCAAAGAAGGTGCAACCTTCCTGCTCAACAGCATGTACGACAAGGACAATGTCTGGCAACACCTGCCGCAGGAAGTTCAGTCTGCGATCATTGAGAAGAAACTTAAGTTCTACGTCATCAACGGCTACGATGTGGCCGAACAAACATGCATGGGTCAGCGCATGAATACCATCATGCAGACCGCGTTCTTCGCCATTTCGGGCGTCCTGCCGCGTGAACAGGCAATCGCAGAGATCAAGAAAGCCATCGAAAAAACCTACGGCAAACGTGGTGAAGCGGTGGTGCAGAATAACTTCGAAGCCGTGGACGCGACCATCGCGAACCTGTTCGAAGTCGCTATCCCAGCGAAGACTAGCTCGAAGCTGGCACTCAGGCTCCCTGTCCCGAATGAAGCGCCTGCCTTCGTCAAAGATGTGCTTGGGCAGATGATCAACTTCAACGGTGACAATCTCCCCGTCTCCGCTATGCCTGTGGATGGTACCTACCCGACCGCCACCGCGCAATGGGAGAAGCGTAATCTCGCGCTCGAAATCCCTGTGTGGGATGCCGACCTGTGTATTCAGTGCGGCAAGTGTGTGATGGTTTGTCCGCATGCGGTCATCCGCCACAAGGTGTATGACGAAAAACTGCTGGCAAATGCGCCCGAGGCGTTCAAGCACACCAAATCGAAATTCAAGGAATTTTCGGAAGGCTACGCCTACACCCTGCAAGTTTCCCCCGAAGATTGCACGGGTTGTACCTTGTGCGTGGAAGTTTGCCCCGTGAAGGACAAACGCGCCGTCGGTCGCCGCGCCATCAACATGGAATTGCAACCGCCCCTGCGCGAAGCGGAAGTGAAAAACTGGGATTTCTTCATGAATATCCCCGACC
The DNA here is from genome assembly GCA_016875755.1 of Chloroflexota bacterium. Classification (GTDB taxonomy): domain Bacteria; phylum Chloroflexota; class Anaerolineae; order Anaerolineales; family Villigracilaceae; genus Villigracilis. The sequence continues at coordinate 865 of VGOX01000375.1, read as the reverse complement.
TTGACCGCAAACTGTTCAACCCTGCCACCATCAAAAATTCGCAGTTGCTGCGCCCACTTTTTGAATTTAGTGGTGCGTGTGCGGGTTGCGGCGAGACCCCATACGTGAAACTGGTCTCACAGTTGTTCGGTGACCGCGCCGTGATCGCCAATGCCACAGGCTGCTCGTCCATCTATGGCGGCAATCTGCCCACCACCCCGTGGGCTGTGGACAAAAACGGACGTGGACCTGCCTGGTCGAACTCGTTGTTTGAAGACAACGCGGAATTCGGTCTGGGCATGCGACTGACCATTGATAAACAGCAGGAATTCGCGCTCGAAATGCTCAAGAGTTTTGAAGCCGAACTCGGCGCAGAACTGGTGAATACTATTGTCAACGCCGACCAGAGCGACGAAGCGGGCATTCAAGCGCAACGCGAACACGTTGAAACTGTAAAGAATAAGCTTGCCAAATCGGACGATAACCGCGCCAAAGACCTCATCAGTGTAGTGGATAACCTCGTGAAGAAATCCGTGTGGATCATCGGCGGTGACGGCTGGGCGTATGATATCGGCTACGGCGGTCTCGACCACGTGATGGCAAGCGGACGCAACGTGAATATCCTCGTCCTCGATACCGAAGTGTATTCCAACACGGGCGGTCAGGCGAGCAAATCCACCCCGCGCGCGGCAGTTGCCAAGTTCGCCATGAGCGGTAAAGGCATGCCGAAGAAGGATCTAGGCTTGATTGCCATGTCCTATGGCTATGTGTATGTGGCACGGGTTGCACTGGGTGCAAACGACCAGCAGACCCTCAAAGCCGTGCTCGAAGCCGAAGCCTACAACGGACCGTCCCTCATCATTGCATACAGCCCCTGTATCGCGCA
>VGOX01000374.1 GCA_016875755.1 Chloroflexota bacterium | reverse complement strand
CAGCAACTTGAACAAGGAAAGAAAGCCAATGACTTATTTGCCTATTTATTCGCCAAGCAACAGGCTTTTGCTCTTGCCTGATATTTTGCTGCCTTTTATCAAAACACAACTATCGAGTACAGTAAAGGTATTATTGCTTTTGTTGAACATATTAAGACCCGCATTGGAAGTGCCGATCCACAAGTTTCCGCTGGAGTCTTTGAAAAGGATTCGTATGGAGTTACTGCTCAGGCTGCGGGCATCAGGCGGAATTTCAGTGGAGGCGCGATAGTGCGTGACTTGACCTGTCTCAAAGTCAAGAAAATCCAGACCATTGTCGGTGCCGATCCAAATTCCAGATTCATCAAGACACAGTGAGTAAATTTGATTACTGGAGATACTTTGCTCATCCTGTTTATTATGGGTGTAATGTGTGAATTGACCGTTGCTTGGGTCGAAACGGTTCAGTCCGCCGGAACGGGTTGCCACCCAAAGATACCCCTGCTCATCTTCAACAATATCGGTGATGGAACGATCGCTCAACCCAAAGGACGTGGAGGAGTCAGGTTTATAGATCTTGAAGCCATAGCCATCGTAACGGTTCAACCCATCATCGGTGCCAACCCATAAAAAACCCTTGCGGTCTTGCAGGATGACATTGACCACGCTTTGCGAGAGCCCATCATCAAGGCTGATCTGTTCAAAGCGGATGTTTTTTCCATAGGGGATGGATGCATTGAAAAGCGGCAGCGCAGTCGTTGGTGTGGTGGATGCTGAAGGGAGCGGTGTCAGTTCAACTGCAGGAACAGCCTCACCGCACGAAGAAGTGAAGAGCGCAAGCAGGAGCATCCCAAAAAACAGTGTCTTTCTCATGATGGGTTCAATTATATGCAATTTGCATTCAGGATGTTTTCCTCGGTACCCTTCTGTAGTGGGGTTTTTCCATCCAATTTGCACAGGTTGGATGACGCGCATCTGGATTTTAAACCTGGATGAGCGCACCGCTTCTACCTCCCCTTTCGCTTGCTCCTGATTCTGATGGTTTTTTACCCCTGATGTATTGTTACAAAAAAAATCCTCACCCCGAAAATAAGTTCTCGGGGTGAGGATTTTTTGCTTTTTTACGCTTCGTCCAATGCCCGAAAGCGGTGAATGAAATAAACTGCCAGCCCAAGCAGGACAATGGCATTTGCCTGATGGATCAGTGCAATCGTGATATTCACATACGAAAGGATGGTCAACACGCCAAGTGTGATCTGCAAAGCGACCACGCCAAACAGCCACCACAATCCTTTTATGATATCGGCAGGATAGTTTTGCTTTCTAACATAATAGATGACCAAAGGAACAAGGATGACTCCCAACCATGCGAACCAGCGGTGGAAGAAGACAATGGTCTGCGGAGTTTCCAATAAATTGACCCACGAGTTGAATAGGTTGGGTGGAATCCATTTTCCGAACATGAGAGGCCATGTATCAGAAACATGACCTGCCTTGAGGCCTGCTGTCATGCCGCCATATGCGATTTGAATTATGAGGATGACAAAGGAAAATACCGCCAATTTGGTTGGTAGTGACCATTTGGCTTTCTTGCTGCCATCATGAAAACCGTATTTGTGCCCAGTCGCTGTCCAGATGGCGAGGCTGAGGAGGGTGAGTGCCAGCAAGAGGTGAGCCGTGAGACGGAAGTGGCTGACAGCGGGGCGGTCGACAAGTCCGCTGGCGACCATGAACCAACCCATGAACGCCTGCCCGATGAAGAGCATTCCCATGACAAAATAGATGCCGAATTCCTTGAACGGGATGGTCTTACGGAAAAGGAAATAAAAAACAGGAATGGCATAGAACAAACCAGCAAAACGGGCAACAAAGCGGTGAAACCATTCAATGTAGAAGATGTATTTATATTCATCCAGCGTCATGCCTGTGTTGATCTTGATATATTCAGGGGTTTGCTTATATTTGGCAAATTCAGCTTCCCATTTGTGCTGCCCCATGGGTGGGACTGTGCCGTTGATGGGATTCCATTCGACAATGGATAGACCTGAGCGGGTGAGGCGGGTGAAGCCGCCAAAGACGACAAGAAATGCCACGATGGAGGCGAAGATCAATAGCCAGATCATCACGGCGCGGTTTTGAGCTTTTTGCATGATTTTCTCCGTTTATGAAATCAGCGGGATTATAGCATGAGGGAATGATCTGATTGTTAGAATTTTTGTCATAGATATGCGGGTGAATTGTCAGGGGAAGGGGTGTTGGGGAAACAGGAGCAGGTTCAAGTGCGGAGGGAGGCGGAAAAGAAAATGCCCATCGTGGTGATGGGCATTCGGGTCTTTTATCCGTTTTGCATTTGTTCGAGCAGGGTTCGGTAATCCTGTACGTTGGGCGGGTTCATTAGGATGATCTGGTTGATGACTTCCAGTGCGCCTGGTTTGTCACCTTTTTCCACGAGGGTTTCGCCGAGAACATCGAGAATTGCGATGGCATCCTGGGTGCGGCCTGCGCGATTGAGTTGTGCGGCGAGGGTGCGTTTGAGCAGTGGCTGATCTTCGTGATCGTGGATGAGGCCTTCGAGGAAGGAGATCGTCAGCTCGTGTTTGTTTTGACCTTCGAGGTGAGTGATGTAGTTTTCGAGTTCGGTGAGGGCTTTATCCACCTGTCCCATGCGGATGTTGAGGTCGATTAACTGTCTGCGGGCGGTGTCGTCGTCGGGTGAGAGGGTGCGAATCTGTTCGTAGACGCGCAGGGCTTGCTTCCAATCGAGGCGCTGCATATCGATATCTGCCATGCGTTGGAGGATGTGGGAGTTCCAGTCGCGGCTGGCGTTGCCTTGCTGGACGAGCCGCAAGGCTGTGGTGTAGGTTTTGCGCGCCATATCAAGTTCTGCGAGACGGTAGTAGATGGCTGCCATTTCGAGGTATTCGTGGACGGCATCGTCCAGTTGGCCACGGGCGGTGAGTTGGTCGATCAGGCGGTTGCGCGCGCCAATATCCATGGGGGAGATGTGGATGATCCGGCGCAGGAGTTTGGTGGCTTGTGCCACTTCGCCGCGTACGCTGTAGGAGTGTGCCACAACAGTGAATTTGGCGATGGCGTCGTTTGTGCGCCCCTCTTGCACAAGCAGGTCGCCCATGAGGGTGTGAAGCGGCAGGTAGGTAGGCGCGTGTTGGACGGCATCGTAGGCTTCGTCCATGGCGGATCGCAAACTGCCCATGCGTGCCAGTTGGTTGATGCGGTTCATGGATTCAAGCACCGAGCTGGATTGGGCTTGCAGGATCACATCGGCAAGCGGGGCGGGGATGTCGCCATCCTGCTTGGGCATTTGTTCGCGGGTTTTGTGGAGCTGATCCCGCCAGTCGGGGCGCATGAGCAGCGAGCGTACGTTTTCACAGATTTTGCGCTGGGTGTTTTCGTCATGCTGGTTTTGGAAGGCTTCGATCAGCGGTTCGTATTGCTGGCGGATGTCATCGGCAATGTTGGCGGCGGCGGTGATGACGTCGGCATGTTTGAGTGCTTCAAGGTATTCGAGAGCGGCTTCCTTGAAGAAGGATTTTTTTAT
>VGOX01000373.1 GCA_016875755.1 Chloroflexota bacterium | reverse complement strand
GTTCCCGGCGATCAGATAGGGTCCGCTTTTGGAAGCCTTGATTTCGAGATTTTCAGACATGGTGTTGTAACTCCTTGAAAAAAAATTAGGACAGGGCAAAACGCCCGTATGCCACAAATATGGATATAGCAAGCAAAACGATGTTTACCGGGATGACTTGATATTCCTTCTTCGGCAGATGCACCATAAAAATAGCAAGCACCTGAATCAGCGAAAGACCGGCTGCCGCAAGCGGTGTCAGCCACGGCAGGATGCCTGTCAGCACCGGGAGGATCAGACCCAATGCGCCGAGCAGTTCCGAGGTGCCGACGAAGCGGATGTATCCATCCTGTTTGTCGTGCGCCCAGGTCATTTGCGGATTCTTCCGCACACCGTCTGGTTGAAAGGTCTTCATTCCGCCCACCATACCGTACATGCCAGCGAGCAACACCTGAGCAACCCATAATGCAATATTCATTCTTGACTCTCCTCAATTTGATTGGTAAGATACACTTGTTTTATAAACAACAAGTGTTGTCTAATTTACCAAACCCGTTTGCAAAAGTCAACCAACAAAGATTTTGATTTGTTGACTAAGCAACAAAAGAGGAAAAATGTCGCCGAAACCCGATGAAAAACTAGACCCGCGCGTCATACGCACCCGCAGCCTGATCCTGTCATCCTTTGAGGCTCTGCTCGCTGAAAAAGGATTCGAGACCATCTCTGTGCAGGACGTGACCGACAAGGCGCAGATAAACCGCGCCACCTTCTACGCTCATTTCCCCGATAAATATGCCCTGCTGGATTACACCATCCAACAAGCATTCATGGCAGAGATCGAAAAACGGACATTGAATGTGTGCAGTTACAGCGAAGACAACCTTCGCAACCTGATCCTTGCTGTAGTGGAATTTCTTTCGCGCGTCCACACTGGCTGCGCCCAGCCGCATCAGCAATTCGAGTCGCTCGTCGAAGGGACGATCAAAAAGCAAATATTCGATTTGCTTTCCTACTGGCTGCGAAAATCCAAAGTCCCTACCGAAATCCCTGCCACGGTTGCCACATGGGCGATCTACGGGCTGGCATCACACTACAGCCATTTGAAAAAACGCCCGTCACTCGATAAGTTTGTGGACGAAGCTTTTCCGCTTGTGGCGGTCAACTTGGAGCAATTTGCGTAAATGTAAAAAATGTACTGCTTTAAAAAAAGCGAGGCAGTCACCTTAAAGGTGACTGCCTCGCGTAAACCTTAGTAGTTTGAAAACCTATTCCCCCACCGACACCCCATTCTGAAAGACCGTCAAATCATGCCCCGCACTCAAATACGCGTGGACAGACGTGCCGGGTTGGATGGTTTTGGTGTGCGGTTTGAAGGCGTGGATCAACTTCCCAGACGACAAACGCAGACGATATTGATAATACGCGCCGCGGAAGAATCTCGCCAGCACCAGCGCGTTGGCGGGGTTTGCCTGGTCGAAGTTCACATCGTCAGATCGCAGGGCGATCTCGACAGTTGAGTCAATGGGCAGGTTTATTTTTTGGGGAATCAACCCGAGTTCGGTTTCGATACCATTCTCTTTCACCACGCCGGGCAAAAAGTCACTGTCACCCATGAACTCCGCTACAAAGCGCGTGGCTGAATCGTGGAATATCTCTTCGGGCACGCCCACCTGCTCCAGCCGCCCGCTTTGGAACACGGCGAGTCGGTCACCCATGAAGAGCGCCTCCTCCTGGTCGTGCGTCACGAACACCGCCGTGGCAGACATCGCCTTCAAAATTCCGCGCACCTGCTCACGGACTTCATGGCGCAAGTCCGCATCGAGGCTGCTGAACGGTTCATCCATCAGAACGAGCACAGGACGGGGAGCCAACGCCCGCGCCAAGGCGACACGTTGACGCTCGCCTCCAGATAGTTGATGCGGGTAGCGCTCCCCAAAATTTTCCAAACCGACGAGTTTTAACATGCCTTGCGTGGTTTCGCGTGCAATTGCAGCAGGCTGACCCTTCAAGCCGAACTTCACGTTCTCGAAAACGGTGAGATGCGGGAAGAGCGCGTGGTCTTGAAAGACCATGCCCACGCCGCGCTGTTCGGGCGGAGTGAAATACTCACGGCTGGCGACCAACTGTCCCTTAATGTGAAGCGAGCCGCTGTCTGGGCGTTCCAGTCCCGCGATCATCCGCAGGGTGGTCGTCTTGCCGCATCCGCTCGGACCGACAAGCGCGAGAATCTCACCGGGGCGCAGGGTGAGCGAAACATCGTTCACCGCGGGCATGGCGGCGGAGGCAAATTTTTTGGTGACGTTGCGAAGTTCTAATGCGTTCATCGAAAGATCTGTTCCCGACGTAAGAGAAAGTAGAGTGGTCCCGCAGAAGCGAGGATGAGCAGCAGCGCAGCAGGCGCGGCTTGGATGTAAAAGCCTTCGGATGCCCAAATCCACACGCGGACGGCGAGTGTATCAAAACCTGCGGGGCGAAGCAATAATGTAGCAGGTAATTCTTTGAGAGAGGTTAAAAAGACCAGCCCCGCACCCGCCAAAAGACCAGGCACGATCAACGGCAGGATGACTTGAAAAATGGTTTGGATGGACGTGCGCCCAAGCGTGCGCGACGCCTCTTCCATCGAAGGCGACAGTTGATTCAGCGCCGACTCGCTGGAGCGGATCGCCTGCGGCATGTGACGCAAGACATACGCCATGACCACGATCAGCGGCGTGGCGTACAGAAACGGAAGATAACGGTTGACGATCAGCACAAGACTCAACGCAATCACCACACCGGGGATGGCGTAACCAACCTGACAAAAACGCGAGATGGCTTGCGTCAGTTTGTTGGGGTAACGCACTGAAAGCAAGGCAACTGGCAGAGACAATAGAACCGCGATTACCGCCGCCAATGCAGATGCCCACAAACTGTTCGTAATGTAATTGCCAAAGGTCTGTGACCCCGAGCGCATGATGGAAGCAAGTGTGGCAGGGTCAAGCAAGGCTTGCACGCTCCACGCTGCAAGGACAATGACGGGAACCAGCAAACTGGAAAACACAACCAGCAAGACCAGCAAAAAGGCAGGGACTTTCCACTTCTTCAGCGGCAGGGTCGGCGCGGGTCGCCATTGACTATCCATTTGAGTGAAGCGGGCTTGTCCCTGCAGGCGGAGTTCACCCCACAGAATGATGACTGCGATCACGATCAAGACACCACTCAACACCGCCGCAGCGGAACGGTCATACCGCCCGGAGAGCTGCACGAAAATAGCGGATGAAAATGTTTCGTAACGGAGTAATGCCACCGTGCCATATTCCGCCAGCACATCCAACGCGACGAGCAATGCGCCCGCAGTGATGCCGGGGCGTAAGGCGGGCAGGGTCACTTCCCACAAGGTTTGCCAGTTGTTGCGTCCGAATGTGCGCGAGGCTTCTTCGAGTGACGCATTCAACGAGCGGAATGCCGCTCCGCTAAGCAGGTAAACATACGGGAACATGAACAAGGTCAGAATGAACGCTGCGCCGCCAAACCCCAACGGGCTGGGCGTGGGAATCGGCAGTCCGAACCACGACTCAAGTAATTGCGGAATAAATC
>VGOX01000372.1 GCA_016875755.1 Chloroflexota bacterium | reverse complement strand
CTTCCTCCAGACCCTGCCTCGCGACAACGCCCTTGCCTTCCGCTAATGGTTGGTGCAATCAACCTCCATAAGGGTCTTTCACCCTCTAGCCAACGCCCATGCTGGGCGCACAACAACAGCCGCTCCAAAATGGAGCGGCTGTTTGGTTAAGATAAGGCGAAAAATACTTTAGTTCTTTATCAACGGCAGGCGGATGAAAAACGTACTACCGGGGAAGGTCTCTTCATCGCGTTTTTCGCTTTCCACCCAGATGGTGCCTTTCAAGGCTTTGACGATGCCTGCGGCAATCGCCAAGCCCAAGCCTGCTCCACCGCCCTTGTAGTTCGTGCGGCTGGAGGAATGCAACTCCACCTGCCCAAGTTGATACAACTTCTCAAAAATGATCTTGTGATGCTCGGGGTCGATACCGATGCCCGTATCCTTGACGGCGATCTCCGCCAGTTTGCCCTGACGCGCATCTTCCACGACTTTGGCGGAAACGGTCACTGTACCGCCATCGGGTGTGAACTTGATGGGATTCACGATGACATGGTCAAGCGCCTTCTTGAGCAGTTCAGAGTCCGCCAACAGCGGGGGAACATCTTTGATGGTGTCGTCCAGGGTCAAGGTCAGGTTGCGATCCGCAAGGGCATCCACATAATCCTTGTGAATGAGGCGCAGGATCAATCCCAAACTGACAGGTTCCACATGCGGGGTGATGATCTGATTCTCGAGCCGCGCCACATCCAACATGCTGTTCACGATCTGGTGCAGACGGTTCGTGCCCTGCAACACACCATCCACAGCCTGAAGGAGCATGGCATTATTTTCAATGGCTTTATCCGTGCGGAGCATGCCGAGATACCCCTTGATGACCGTGAGCGGCGTGCGAAGTTCATGCGCCGCCACCTGAATGAAGGCGGATTTATTCTTGTCATGTTTGGCAAGGGTGGTGTAGGCGTTGTTCAACTCCTCCACACGCTGTGAAACCATGCGCTCCATCATCTGGTTCATGGCGGTCACTTCGTTATACAGACGCGCATTCTCCAGCGCCACGATCGCTTGCATTGCAAAGGTGGTCGTCAACAGGGCATCATCTTCAGTGAAAGAACGTTCTGCACGGCTCAATGCCAGCAGACCGATCACATTATCTTTTGAATACAAAGGCACGCCCAGCCACGAACGGTCACGCGGAAGCCAGTCGGGCTGCTCCCAACCTTCCACTGCATTCACATCACTGACAAAAAGCGTCTCACCTTTGCGCGCAACGGTCTTGTAAAAATCAGCGCCGCGCACCTTGAGCTTCAAAGACTGCAAATCGGCATCGGCGGGCATCCCATATTGTGCGCGGATATTCGGCACGCCGTTAACATCTTCCATGAAGAGAAGTCCGCGTTCGTATGGCAGCACCTGACGCAGCTGCTCGAGGATCTGTTCCGGCAGCGATTCGATCGCCGTCAGCGAGGATAACTGCCGCGAAGAACGCGCCAGCGCTCCGCGACGCCGTTCCTGCTCTGACTCAAATAGTTTTGCATTTTGCGCTGCGGCTTTTTCCGCTGCCGCGCGGGCGCGGTCCAACTCCACTGCCCGGTCTCGCGCCTCACTCAACAGGCGTTCCACTTTCATTTGCGCCTGCTCCCTTTGCTGGGCAAGCATGGTGCGCAGCAACGCACTGGAAAGCAGGTTCTTCAAGCGGACGTAAATATCCCAGTCACGCGGGCCCATCTCCACCCACATGAAACCGAAGCGATTGCTCGCCAGAGAAAGCGGCATCACCAGCGCATCATAACGGTGATCTTCAGGGGTCTTCCCGCGTGGGACCAATCGTCCCGTTCCCATTGCAGATTTTTCATGGGGAATTTCGATTTTATTATCGTCATATTGCAGCAACAGTCGATAGCTCTCAGGCGGCGGCGCTGAAATGGAGCCCGGTGAGCTCACATCACTGTAGAACATCACATACCAACGTGCCAGCCCAAGTGACGGGAAATTCTTTTTGATCGCGTCGCCGATCTCTTCAAAGGTCATGGCAGGTGCCATCGAGAAACTGAAATTGCTCAGCGCCTCTTCCTGCTGCTCGAATTGCAAACGGCGGTAGGCTTGCGCCCGCTGTGAAAGTTCCCCGATCAACATACGCGCCTGCTGGAAGAGATTCTCCGCCCGCAGCATGAGCGTATTGCTGCTGATGCCGCCCAGGGAATATTTTCTAAAGGTTGAGATCACATTCTGCCAGGTATGGAAATCGTACCCATTGCGCTGCAACACTTCCACCATGGATTGCACCATTTTGAGGAAGGCATCGCTCTTTTCAGTTTCACGCAGGCTGGTGAGGAAGATGTCCCATGTGCGCCCGAACACATCCACATACTGCACGCGGTTGGGATCATTCTCAGGAATGCCCGCCGCCCCAAACAACGCACGCAGCGCTGCATCGCGTTTATTTTCCAACCGCCCGGTCTGCGCCACTTCACGCGGTAACACCACTGCCCGCTGAATGCTCTCCGGCAGACAGCCGCAAGACCAGCGCACCACCAACTGCGAGGAAAGCACAGTGGAAGTTTCAACAGTATCCCCATCGATCCGCTTTAGCAGGGCTGCAAACGACTGCCTGCCAATTTCATAAAAGGACTGGTGTACTGTGGTCAACGGCACACCCATCGACTGCGACTCACCAACGTTGTCAAAGCCCGTCAACGCCACGCTTTCCGGCACGTTCACTCCGCGCTGCTGCAAGGCTTCCAGTACACCAAAAGCCATACGGTCATTGGATGCCGCAATCGCCTGCACACGGATACCGCGCTCATCGAACAGGGTTCGAATGGCGGCACGCCCGCTTTCTGGAGAATAATCCCCATGTAACACCAGATTGGCATCAAAACGGATGCCATGCGCCTTCAATTCTTCCTTGTAAGCGTTGAAGCGTTGGTCAGCTTCCACCTGCCCCTCAGGTCCGCGCAGGAAAACGATGCGCTTGAAACCATGCACCTCGATCAAATGACGGATGACAGAACGCATCCCGCCTTCATTATCCACCATGAAAGAGGGCACGCCCTCAACAGGAATGGCAAACGATGTGATCGGTGTGGATTCGAACGTACGGAGGAATTTTTTTATTTCTTCAAGAGAGGTGCCGTGAGCAAGGTCAGCCGAAAGCAGAATGCCATCGAAATGGCCAGGCTTGATCAGGTCATACAAACCATACGAATTGCCCCCGTCCGCAACAGATGGAATCGCAGACGGCTTGCCGCCTGCAAAATACACCACATTGATATCGCTTTCCTTCGCGGCATCAAGCACACCCGCCATAAATTCCGCGCCCCACACACGAGTTAATTGCGCGCCTAATACAGCAATCGTTCTTCGCTCAGAAGTGGCCTTTTTTAGTGTCATCATCTCGGAATAGTTAAATTATAAGTCATGAACTCCATGGTGAAAATTGCAATTTTGTATATCACTAAATCGAGTAGGGAGCGGCGGCTAACCGCTCCCTCTCACACCACCGGACATGCGGGTCCGCATCCGGCGGTTCACCAAGAGTGGCGCAGATACTCTTGCGCTGGATTTTCTTCTGTCTCGTG
>VGOX01000371.1 GCA_016875755.1 Chloroflexota bacterium | reverse complement strand
ACAGGATAAGACTGCCAAAGGTGGCATTCACGCCAAGCAACTCCAAGCTGCATGGAAAGAAGATTATCTCCTCAAAGTCCTCTCCTCTGGTGTTTAGATGCGATTGCCCTATTCTGCCATGCAGGGCAAAGTGATTACGATGTATAATCGAACAAAAGCAATGAAAAGGAGTTGTGTATGCAGTTCATTTTTGCACTAGTGAAAAAACTGCCCCTTGCCCCAATTGCACTTTTTATTGTCGGGATCTTGGTTGGGCTGCTGGTAGGTTGGGTGCTCGCCCCAGTTGAATTTGTGGATGCAACCCCTGCCTATCTTCGCGCAGATTTACAGGAAGATTATCTGCGCATGACGATCGACTCCTTTCGCCTCAATTCGGACCCGAACCTTGCCGTTCAGCGTTGGGTGAATCTTGGCGCTGGGTCACAGCAGGCTTTTACCAACATACAAAATAACCCGGGCAGTCAGGATCCCAATGTCATAAAGGCATATGGCGATCTCATCACCAATGTATTATCGGCAGGCGGCGGACAGCCCGCAACTGAAACATCAGGCAGTTCTTCTGTCATGCGTACTGCCTTATTAGGCATTGGCATCGTACTGCTTCTCGGAGTGCTGGCGGCAGGCGGTATGTATCTTTTCCGGCTGCTTGGAAAACGCGGCAGCGGCGAAGTGACAGCCGTCATGCAAGCTGCAGAGATCAGCCGCAATGTGGAGCGCACCAATTTTGAAGAAATGGGATTGGCTCCCCCGATCACACAAACCATGACCACCTATGTGCTGGGCGACGATCTCTACGACGAGTCCTTCAGCATTGATACACAGGCTGGCGAATTTATGGGTGAATATGGCGTTGGTGTTTCCGAAGCCATCGGTGTGGGCGAACCCAAGAAAGTAACCGCTCTTGAGATCTGGCTATTTGACAAGAACGACATCAAGACAGCCACCAAAGTGTTGATGTCTCGCCACGCATACAGTGACCCGTCCATCCGCTCCCGCCTCGAACCTAAGGGAGAGTTGATTCTGGTCGAGCCGCAGTCGCAGATCCTGTTGGAGACCGCCACCCTGCAGCTTCTTGCCACCGTCGTTGACCTTGACTACGGAAAAGGGCCGCTGCCAGATGGAAGTTACTTTGAACGCATCACCCTCGAGTTGGCGATCTGGCCCCGACAGGGTTGATCCTAAAAAGAAAATCCCGTCCAAATTTGGACGGGATTTTCTTTTCTAATCGATCTTTAGAATTTTGAACTTGATCTTTCCACCGGGGGCTTCGGCTTCAGCCACCTCTCCAACCTTTTTATTCATCAGAGCCTTGCCGATCGGGGACTCGTGAGAGATTTTTCCGTTGCGTGGGTCGGCCTCTGTAGGGCCTACAAGGTGATAGGTTTCAGGGTCGAAGCCTTCTTCCTGAATGGTGATGTGGTTGCCAATGGACACAATATCTCTGCTGGCTGATTTTTCAATGATGATCGAGTTTCGCAGGATCGCCTCGAGTTCCTGAATGCGCCCTTCTAGAAAGCCCTGATCTTCCTTGGCTTTATGATAGTCCGCATTTTCCGATAGATCGCCCATTTGAATGGCCGAGCGCAGGCGTGCCGCCAATTCCTCGCGGCGCGGACCTTTTAATTCCTCTAGTTCCGCCTTGAGTTTGGCTTCACCTTCGGGGGTTAAGTAATTCGGTTGAGACATGGTTGACTCCTTTCGTAACTGGTTCAATTATGAGAGGGGGCGAAAAGAGTGATTTATGCGCCCCCTTGGTTGTGAAAAAGCATTACGGCTTTTCGAGGGGATTGAATAGTTTTTGGTGTTCTTCTATGGCGTAGCGGTCTGTCATACCTGCAATATAGTCACAGATGGTGCGCTCGAGGCCGCGCTTTTCGACGAAGAACTGGACGTGTTCCGGGAGCATGGCAGGTTCGGCACGATAGGCATGAAACAGGTCTGAAATGATGCGCTCGGCTTTGACCTGCATCCGCACCACGCGGTAGTGGCGGTATAACTTCTTGTAAAGAAAATCCTTCAATTCGCGGTTGCGCCTCTGCATCTCTTCACTATACCCGATGACATTGTGCTTTAATTTTTGAATGTCATTGGATGAATTCACCTTGCTGTCTCTGATGCGCATATCGGTTGCCTTGACCATGTCCGTGACCATGATGCCGACCAGGTGGCGGATCATGCGGTGGCGTTCCATGTCGCCCAATATGCTGCCGTGCCAGTTGAAGGTTTGCTGAAGGATCTCCCATAACGCAATCCCTTCGAGGAGATGGGAATTGATCATGCCAGAACGTAAACCATCATCAAGGTCGTGCGTGGTGTAGGCAAGTTCATCAGCAACATTGGCGATTTGCGTTTCGAGGTTGCCGCGCAGGTCTGGGTTGAAATCGCGCGCATCGGAGATGTCATATTCCGATTCGTGTTTGACCATGCCTTCGCGTACTTCCCAGGTGAGATTCAAGCCCGGGAATTCAGGGTAACGCTGTTCGAGTTCTGTTACGATGCGCAGAGACTGTTTGTTGTGGTCGAATCTGCCGTACTCCTTCATCAGGCGGGCAAGCGCGATCTCGCCTGAATGTCCAAATGGAGAGTGGCCAAGGTCGTGCGCCAGGCAGATCGCATCAACGAGGTCTTCGTTACCGCCCAAGGCGCGGGCTAATGTTCGGCCGATCTGGGCAACTTCCAGCGTGTGGGTGAGGCGGGTGCGAAAGTGGTCGCCTTCGAAGTTGATAAAGACCTGCGTCTTATATTCCAGCCGCCGAAAGGCAGTGGTGTGCAAAATGCGGTCGCGGTCACGTTGGAAGGAGGTTCGGTATTCAGGCTCGCCATCCAAATACGCCCGTCCCTTGGTATCCCTGCTACGCATACCATAGGGAGCGAGGGTTTTATCTTCATTTTCTTCAAGTTGCTGACGGGTAAAAAACATATCTTCCTTTAGATACAAATGTCATTGCAACACGCCGTGATGGAGTTGCAATGACCATGTTGTGGGGCGAGAGGGGGTCGAACCCTCACGTTGTTACCAACGACAGATTTTAAGTCTGTTGCGTCTGCCGATTCCGCCATCGCCCCGGTGACCGTAATTCTACTATAAATTATCAAGCGCGCCAAATAGCAGCCGCTGCGTTTTGTGGATGGGTCACAGGTATAGTTTTCTGCATAGCCGGCTGAAGGAGCGTCTCTTTTTCTACGTGATGCCTGTTCCCGTTATCGACTGTCTTTGCTTTCAATTTCCACGTTAAGAAGATTCCGAACAGACTCATTACAAAAATGACAGCATGTTATTAATATTACAATTCGGTGTATCATACGAATAAAGAGGCTTGTACTAACAACAATCTCTTTCAATAATAGGTATTTATTGGTATTTCGAGGTGGGGGTGTCTGTGCTAAAGTAGTGAATAAAATTTTCACCAAAAGATTCGATGAGGTCGAGTCGTGCAGGACAAAAATGCGCTTTGAAAAACTTGCCCCTATTTTTCATCTAGCGACCTGACAGTTTAACAAAAGAATATTGATCGGCAAAAGAAATCGGGTAAAGTTGTTTTACGACAAACGATTTC
>VGOX01000370.1 GCA_016875755.1 Chloroflexota bacterium | reverse complement strand
TGCCAACGATGGCTGGCACTCCCGCGGATGTGACCGCCGCAATCGGCGCGGCAATGGACATCTGTCCGCTGGCGAGGGCACGGTACAAGGCGAGAAAACCGAGCGAGCCGATGACGCCTGCCGCTCCGCACCAAAGCCAATCGACGAACGGCATGTCCAATTGCCTAGTGAAGAGCGCAATCAGAATCACAGGAAGAAAACCGCCCGCCTGAACGTATAACGTGGCGCGAATCGCATTGACCTTGCGGCTAATCAATCCGCCCGCAAAGTCACCTGTGCCCCAGAACAAAGCAGAGGCGAGACCGAAAAGAATAGTTTGCATTATTGTCTTGTACGGAGTCCAAAGTCTCCAGACTTTGGACTGTCAACGACAGGAGTCGTTGACTCCGTTATACCTTTTTATATTCGGCTCGGTCATTGAGCAGGGTCATCGTCTTGCCATCGGGGCTGAAGGCAATCATCGAGTCATCGAGGAAGGCTTTGAGATTCCAATGCGCCAGGAAGGTGTCACCTTGCCAGTGTTCGAGGATGGCGGTGTTGACTCCGTAGGTGAGTTGCAGGGAGTCGTCTTTGCGGGTTACGGTCATCTCGCCGTAGAGGTCGTTGGAAAATGTCCCATCGAAGGAATCAAACCCAATGGACGGAGGCAGGTTCGGGTTACGTGTGAGGCGCATTTCGTCCACCTGACCTTTGACTTGTGCCATGTATCCCTGCGCCACCATCTGAAATTCGGATGACCAGTCGCGGTCTTGCTTGTCGAGCAGAATATCGGAGATCGCATAAAACAGCGCGGCATGGGCGAGGGTTTGATGGACGTTGACCATGACGGCGAGCGCGAGTTTGCGCTGCGGGAAGAATGCGACGGCGGAGTTGTAGCCAGGCATTTGACCGCCGTGCATGAGAACTTTTTCGCCGCGATAATCCATTGCCCACCAACCGAGCGCGTACGTCCAGAAATGCGTGGCAGGTTGAAGATAGGCGAGCGGCGCGAGCTCGGAGTTGAGCACATCTTGCATGACGACTTGCGGCGTGGTGAGTTCATTGAAGGTGGCGGGTTGAATGAGCGGCGTGCCATTTTGCAAAAGAGCTTTGAGCCACTGCGCGAGATCGTTGGCGGTGGTGTGAATGGAGCCAGCAGGTTCGTGGACAATTTTGAATTGGTCGGTGGGCTCCTGATCGCCAAGGAAGCGCACGCCCGCGGGATAGGTTTCATCGAGAATGGCGTGAGGCGCGGCAAAATTTTTGTGGTCGGTGATTCGGTCGTATCCGCTGAACGAGCGGGACATGTTCAGCGCGTTGAAAATTCTTTCGGTGATGAAATCGTCCCATGACTTGCCAGTGACCGCTTCGATGAGCAGACCTGCCACGCCGTATTGTTGATTAGCGTATTGAAACTGCGTGCGGAAATTGGATGTGGGTCTGAGATAACGCATGCGGCGCATGATCTCGCGCTGGTCGTATCCGCGATGATAGTAAAGTTTTTGCGCACGTTCCAAGCCAAGACGATGACAGAGCAAGTCGCGTACGGTGACGTTATTGGTGACCCAGTCATCGTAGAGTTGAAAGTCGGGCAGGTATTTGACGACGGGGTCATCCCAGTTGAGTTTGCCTTCATCCACCAACATGCCGATGAGCGCGGACGTGAAGGCTTTGGTGGTGGAGCCGATCGCAAAGACAGTATCCGCGTTCACTGCTTCGGGCTGACCCGCTTTGAGCACGCCGTAGCCTTGCGCGAATATCTCATCGCCTTGGGCAACCGCCACCGCCCCGCCAGGGATGTTCCATGCAGTGAGCGTTTTTGAAATTGTTTCGTTGAGTTGTTGTGTGTTCATTAGTTTCCTTACGGAATCCAGAAGTTCTACTTCTGGATTGATGAAAATATACTCATCCGCAAGTAGAACTTGCGAAATCCTATTTACCGCCAAACCTTGTCAGCAGCGTCGTAGCTTCCAACACGCAAGTCCGCTTTCAACTTCACTAACTTATGCTTCTCGACTCGTTCCGATGGTGTTCTTGGCAGGTCATCGGCGTACTCAATAAATCGTGGCACTTTGAAATATGCCAACTGCCCGCGCACGAAGTCCAAAATGGATTCAGGCGGAGTATCTTCTTGCGTGTGCCCTGCCTTTAACACGATATACGCCTTCACTTCTTCGCCGCGCAACTCGTCAGGGACAGGCACCACCGCCGCCACTTTCACGGCAGGATGTTCCATCAACACGCTTTCCACTTCCACCGATGAAATATTTTCGCCCGCGCGGCGGATCGTATTCTTCAAGCGCGCTTGCCAGTGGAAATATCCCTTCGCATCTTTCGTGACCATGTCACCCGTGTGCAGCCAGCCGTTCTTCATTGTTTCAGCGGTCGCTTCGGGTTTGTTCCAGTAGCCCATCATCATCGGTTCACCGCGCAAGATTAATTCGCCCACGCTGCCATCGGGCACATCGTTTCCATCCGTGTCCACGACGCGCGCTTGCTTCGTCGCGATCGGTCTGCCCATCGCACCGCTGCCCACGCTGTCCGCATCATCGAGCGGCACGATCAAGTCCACGCCTGTTTCGGTCATGCCAAATGCTTCACGCCACGGCACACCCCAACGACGTTCAAACTCAGCATGGAACTTCGGATGGATTCCCGAACACAGGATCATACGCAATTGATGTCCGTGCTCCAAAGCGGCATCCTCTGGCATCTTCAATAAAAAGAACGGCATCGTGCCGATCAAATACAACACGGTCACGTTGTGCCGAATCACTTCGCCCCAAAAATGCGATGGCGAGAATCTCGGCAGGATCACCAACGGCGCGCCGCCGATCAAACACGACACCGAGTTCCATTGTGGATCCATGTAATAAAAGGGCTGTGCGGTCAGGTCGCATTCGGCAGGGGTCAACCCGAAATAATCAGACGCCACTTTGCCCAGCATCATCCAATATTTATGTGTCAACATACAACCCTTCGGAAAGCCCGTCGTGCCCGATGTGTATTGGATGTTGATCAAATCTCCATCTGTAACGTTGACGATTTCAAACGAGTCGGATGACTCATTAACCAATCGCCTCCAATCTGACCCGCTGCCTGATTCAGTCACGAGAAGCGTTTCCTTCACTGACGGCAAGTGCGCGCGCACCCGCCCCCATTGTTCCAGATAATTTTCGTGGACGACAAAGAATCCCGCCTGTGAATCATCGAGTGTGTAAGTCAGGTCATGGTCGTGGTAGTTGATGTTGACGGGTACGATGACCGCGCCCAACTTCGCCAGCGCAAACCAGACGATAGGAAAGTCCACGCCGTTGGGCAACATCACTGCCACGCGCTCACCCTTCGTCACACCGACGGATTTCAGCGCATTCGCCGTTTTGCTCGCCCGCCGATTGACTTCTGCAAACGAAAGCGGCTTATCTTCAAAGATGAATAACGGTTTCTCCCCAAACCGCTCCGCTGCGCTCTCTACCAAATGACCTAAACTCTTCCACTCCATACGCGATTCTCCTTTGGCTAATTTCTCAACCACGAAGTAGCACAAAGGGTCACAAAGGAAAACCTTTGTGTACCTTCGTGAC
>VGOX01000369.1 GCA_016875755.1 Chloroflexota bacterium | reverse complement strand
GGATGTTCTGTCATGAATGTTTTGAGTCTGTATTGGCTTTGCCCATAGTCGATGTTCGAATCGGCGAGGATCTTGTACGCCATTTTTCGGTCTAATAAAAATTCATTGAAGTATGGAATGAAGTTGTGGAAATAAGAAAGTGTGGACGCAATCAGAAATACGATTAAAGCAGCACTGGCGATTTTCTGATTGTTTGAGAAGGTTGTCCAACTGCTGAACAGGCTTCCGCTGAAGACATATAAAATCGGAAATAACACAAGATAGTAGCGAATCCCAATGTTGATGCTGAAAAGAAAATTGAAGTACACGAAGAAGAAAGCGATCGGCAAAAGCAGAAAGACTTCATCCGTGAAGAATTTTTTGCACCGTTCTTTATTGGAGAGATATATGTAGAAGGCGCCAGCGACAATCAATTGTGCCGCGAACGGTGTTTTGAAGAAGGACGCAATGATGTAATATCCGTCGAAGCCGTCTGTGCCGTCGCGTAATTCACCGAGCAGGTAGGTATTGCCGAAGGCGAGACCTTCTTCGCTGTAGTAGTAGGTGAGGTCAAAGCCTTCCATGTACGGGAAGGGCACAGGCACGGGAACATTGTCCAGCCATGGGAGGCGCGCTTGAATTCCCTGCAGAAGTTGGGAATAAAAGTCATATTCGCCAAAGCGCATAAAAGAGCGGTTGAATAAAAATCCGATGTTGATCAGCAAAATGGAAACTGCCACGGAAAGACCGAAATACCCGAGGTGTTTTCCGAATATATTTTTTATGGACGCAACAGGGCGGTCTTTATAGTTTTGGATGAATTGGGGCAGGTCATAGATAAAGATACTCAACATGGAAAGCGGAATTAAGATCACAGTGGTGTATTTTGCCAGTGAACTGATTCCGAGGGCGAGTGCCCAGATCAATCCATTTTTCCAAGTGCGGTCTTTTGCGAATTTCCAGGAGCAATAAAAAACCAGCAGGGTTGTGCCCCAGGCGTACATGTCGGTTGTGACTAGCTGCGAATGGGCGATGATGTTCGGGTCAAAAATGTAAAGCAACAGTGAAAATAATGCGGCGGCGAAGCCATATAGCTCGCGTGACCAGCGAAATATGAGCAAAGCTGCCAGAACCGAGAAGATGATTGTCACCATTCTGGCGGTGATTATGCTGCTCAATAACAGGCTGAAACCGCTGTCCCCAAGGAATGAGGCGATCATGAACGGTATGGCGTTAAGTGCAGAAGCGGCCATCATGCTTCCGTCGATGCGTGTTCCGTCAAGAATGCTGATGTCGCCAGGGCGGTTCGAGTCCCCGCTGACGATACTTTTTCCGTAGTTGTAATTTCGTGCCTCATCATACGTGGTAGAGAGGAGCAGAGCGCTCAAAAAACTGATGATGAAAAATACGCAAAGGAGGCAGAACACGATGAAGTTCGGAGAAAGTGGACGTGATTTCATTTGTAATTTTTCCTGCTTAAGAGGATTTTAGCAGAAGATTGCCCACATTTCCTATTTCCTATTCCTGCGTTTTCGATTATCCTACCCCCGATGCAGCCCGATCTTTTCTCCACAACACTTACTGTTTCGCAGCTCACCTTCCGCATCCGCAAACTGCTTGAGGACAACCCCGAATTGCAGGATGTGTGGGTGACGGGTGAAATATCAAATCTTTCGCGTCCAGCGTCAGGACATATTTACTTCACCCTCAAAGACAAAAACGCCTCATTGAAATGCGTCATGTGGAAGACTGATGCCATGCGTACCCGCCCAAATCTTCAAGAAGGTGCGGCGGTTGAAGTGCATGGACGCATTGCCGTTTACGAGCCGCAGGGGCAATACCAACTTATCGCCAGTCTCATCCAAGCCAAAGGCGAAGGCGCGCTCTTTCAGGAATATTTGCGCCTCAAAGCCATGCTCGAAGCCGAAGGGTTGTTCGACCCCGAACGCAAACGCGAGCTTCCAACTTTCCCGCAAACCATCGGCATTGTCACCTCAGCCACAGGCGCGGCGTTGCGCGATATGCTCAACACAATCCGCCGCCGCCAGCCGTTAACGCGCGTCATCCTCGCGCCTTCTCCCGTGCAAGGTGTCGAAGCTCCGCCCGCATTGGTGAATGCGCTGGCAACTCTCAACGCTCAAAACCCCGATGTCATCCTCGTCGCGCGTGGCGGCGGTTCCATTGAAGATCTGTGGGCGTTCAACGACGAGCGCGTGGTCCGTGCGATTGCCGCGTCGCAGGCTCCTGTTATTTCGGGCGTTGGTCACGAAACGGATTTCACCCTCACAGACTTCGCCGCCGATTTGCGTGCACCCACTCCCACTGCAGCAGCGGAATTGGCGACTCAAACCACACTGGCTGATCTTCACTTTCAACTTTCCAACTTCCAGTCACGCCTCATGGACTTAACCTCAAGCCTGCTCACTGACCACCAGGCTTTGATCTTCTCTCTGGCATCCCGCCTCAAATATGTCTCTCCCGAACGGAGAATCCAATCTGAGTTCCAGTACCTCGACGAACTCTCCCGTCGTGCCGCTTCTGCATTGACACACCGCATCCAATTACAATCTGCCCGCGTAGATGGTATATCCAAGCGGCTCGGAGCATTGAATCCTTCTGGCGTCCTCGCGCGTGGGTACGCCATTGTCACCCGCAAGAGTGACGGTAAAGTAGTGAGTCGAGTTTCCCAGGCGCAAGCCGAAATGACCGTCCGTGTGAGTGACGGGGAATTTGAAATTAATCGTAAATCGTAAATTGGAGCAGCCATGCCAAAAACAAAATCCACCCCAAAACCCATCGAAGAACTTACTTACGAAGAAGCCCTCGCTGAATTGGAGGGAATCGTCGAAGCTCTTGAAAGTGACCAGAATCCTCTTGAAGAGACGATGAAACTCTACGAGCGGGGTCAGGCATTGGTCACGCAGTGCGGCGCTTTATTGAATGCCGCCCAACTCAAAGTGCAGAATCTGGCTGGTGAGTCGCTGGTCGAATTTGAGGAAGAATCCGAATGAACATGCTGGATATCTTTCAGAACAAGGTGCTGATCGCTGTTTTGGCTGGCTGGCTGCTTGCCCAAATATTGAAGATACCCACCGAATATCTGCGCTCACGCCGTTGGTTGTGGGCGATGATTTTCGCTGCGGGTGGAATGCCTTCCTCACACACAGCGCTCATGGTGGCTGGGACGTTGGCGGTTGGTTTGTATCACGGTTTCGATAACCCGCTCTTTGCCATTGCCGTAGGCGCCACGATGATCATCGCGCACGATGCAGCGGGAGTCCGTCGGCAGGCAGGTAAACATGCCGAGCGCATCAATTTACTTTTCGATGAATTGTTGAAAGGCCATATGTGGAGTGAAAACGAATTGAAGGAAGTCATCGGCCACACCCCGCTGGAAGTGATCGGCGGCATCATCCTCGGTTTGCTGGTTGCCATCGGGCAGTGGATGATCTGGCCCTAAAGAGACGATAGACCGTGGACCATCGTCCACGGTCTTTTTCGTTGTGCGCCCAGCATGGGCGTTGGCTATAGGGTGAAAGACCCTTATGGAGGTTGATTGCACCAACCATTAGCGGAAGGCAAGGGCGTTG
>VGOX01000368.1 GCA_016875755.1 Chloroflexota bacterium | reverse complement strand
TATGAACCTGTTTGGGCCATTGGAACAGGCAAGGCGTCTACAGGTGAGGCGGCGAATGCCGTCATCAAGGATTTTATCCGCGCGACGATTGCCGAAATGTACGGCGAAGATACAGCCCAGGCGGTCCGCGTGTTATATGGCGGTTCTGTCACTGCTGCAAACGCCGCCGAGTTTTTCTCACAGCCTGATATTGACGGTGCGTTGGTGGGCGGCGCAAGCCTGAAGGTGGAGGAATTTCTTGCCATTGCCAAAGCTGCGGTGAAATAAAACGTGCAGTTTGCTGGCTTCTTCTGGTTTTTGGTAATGCTTCTACCGCTGGTCTTTCTCCAGCGGTTTTTGCATCGTGAGATTCAAGCTGTCATTTTGCTCTTAACGCGCAATCTCCAATTGACGATCGGTTTGTTTTCTGTGTTGTTCTTCCCAGGTGTGTTCCTGCATGAACTCAGTCATTTCTTGATGGCAAAAGTCTTGAGCGTGCGCACGCGCGGATTTTCGCTCATCCCCCAATCTCTTTCTGATGGTCGTTTGCAAATGGGATACGTGGAAACTGAAAAGACCGATATTCTGCGCGATTCGCTCATCGGCCTCGCGCCACTCATTGCAGGGACATTATTTGTAGCGTACGCAGGCATTTATAAAATGCAGCTGCATACCCTGTGGAACGTCCTCCGTGACGGGCAGGTGGAATTGTTTTGGATGGGATTGGGATTACTTCCGAATGTCCCCGATTTTTATTTGTGGTTCTACCTGACCTTTGCGGTTTCGAGCACCATGCTGCCCTCCGAGTCAGACCGCCTTTCGTGGCTGCCGCTTGGTTTGTGGGTGGCTGTCCTGCTTGTGCTTGCCATCTTTTCGGGCGCAGGAGATTGGATGCTCGCCAACCTTGCCCCCGCATTGGACGACCTTTTGAACTCCGTGGCGCTATTGTTTGGCTTGAGCAATACCCTGCATATCGTTCTGCTCTTTCCGTTCTTTGCGCTGCATCGTTTGCTGGTCTATGTGATGAAAGTGGACGTGCGTTAATCCTCCCAGAGAAACACCGTTTTATTTTGTCTGGCATTGAAGATGGCTACGATCTTCCGTCCATCTTCAATGCTGATGCGTTTGGCTGTTTCCTTCGCATCATCCAAACCATCAACTCCCATTGCTATATCCAAATAAAATTCCCGCGTCTGCGGGTGGATCCATGTGCCGAGCCAGCAATCGTTCTCGTTTAAATAAACTTCATTTTGAATGATGAAATTGCGCAGTTCTATGATCAGATCCACAGTGGGCGGGAGGATGGCTGTTTTTGAAGGATATTTTGGAAAGCTCCATACATCCCTTGGAGGTAGAAATGTCCCCGTGGCAGGTTTGGAGGCCGTGCCGCCGTTTTCAAGCGTTCTTTCAGCGACCTGAATCAGGAAGTTTTCAAAGTTCATGATCTGATGCAGAAGATCATTTGTTATTTCTTTTTTCCAATCGCCAGCAACTTATTGCGGATGGGGAAGATCATAAAAAAGATGTGGACAAATGGCAGCAATACCTTCACCAGAAGATCAGACCTGACCAGTTTCTTCAAATAAAAACGATACGGGAAGGATAGCTCGTGGAAGCGTTTTAGTTCCACCACTTCCAACCCTGCCATTTGCAGAGCAAATTTCATCTCTCCCAGAGAGAAGATCTGCTTGTGCCCGAATGGTTTTGCAGAATACATGGTGTTCAAAAATGTTGGAAATCTGCCGCCTGATATTTTGTAGGTAAATTCACCAAAGCGGTGATAGAACGCATCGCGGCAAGGCGTGTCGATCAGCAAAATCCCGCCGCTCTTGAGCATCTGCGCGGCAGCGCGTAATGTGGCAAGCGGAAAATTCACATGCTCGATCACATCCCATAAAGTAACAACATCGAAGGTGCCGTGGAACGGCTTCCAATACTCATCTTCGATCGTGCGTTTGATTACTTCAAACCCATATTTCGTTTTTGCGTAATGCGCTCGTGTATCGCTCAACTCAACGCCGAGTATATCCGCGCCCGAAGCTTGCATCTTCGCGAGAAACAATCCGCCGCCGCAGCCAATGTCCAGCACGTGCCTGCCTTTGATTTCACCGTGCCGTCGCACCGCATTCACCTGATGCTCAATGCGCTCAGGGTTCGATTGCAGGGATTTTTCAAGATAGGTGATCTCCTCCTCGGTCAACCCGCTGCCATCGATGATAGGCGAAATTTCCTCCACGGGGTCGAGGTGGTCAATGTAATGAAAGCCATCTGGTGAAACAAATACATTCGCACCCGTCAGTTTATATTTTGGCGCGGTGCTGGTCTTTTGTTTTTGTGCGTCGAAGTTTTCCATCATGCGATTTTATCAAGGATTATCGGTACACTGTTCGGGTAATTCAAACTTTCTTTGGAAACATCCATCCGCAGGATATTCGACTCGGGGACAGACTCGAGCCACTCATTGACATACCTCTCCAGCAGTTCCGCATCTTCACTGGACGCAATGTTGATTCTGTTTCTCGAAGCCAATCTCTCGCGGACGGTTTGCGCATCTGCGCTCAGGGCGATGACCAGGTCTGGCGGGGGGAGCAGACTGCGGGTGTAGGCGTGGAATCGTCGGCATAGGTCAAACTCCGGTTCGGTGAGCCAGCCGCGAGTGTGAAAGAGGCGGGTAAACCCGTAAAAGTCGAGGTCGAGTCCGCCATCCATCAATGCAGGTAGTTCTCCTGCACGGAGTTCACGCTCCTGTTCGGCGCGATAGAGCAGATAGTCCAATTGATTGGCAAGCGCGTATTTTGCATCCTGCTTGAAAAGCGCTTGAAAGGGACGTTCGGCGTGCTGTTCGAGCGCGGCTGTGAATTTATTTTGCTTGCAAAGGGCGTGCGCAAGGGCGGTCTTTCCAACGCCGCTTGCACCGACAATAACGATGAGCTTGTTCATGTATCCTTTCAATGTTGTCATGATAACGAGGTATTTGGTAATGTCAAGTGTTTGATATAATCTTTATTCTTATTGGAGAACAAATGCCGAATCCTATGCACCTAACCTCTGATGACCCTGTTTTGGAAACCCTAAAGTTCAAGCCTTTTCGAAGTATGTCCGTCAGGCGGGTGAAACCGTTTATGCCTGCACCGAATGAGCCTCAACTGTTGGATGTTGTTACTCCATGGGGAGCCACGCTGACCGCAAAAAGTGGTGATATGCTTCTGAGTGAAGTGGAGTCGCCGGGCGATGTCTGGCCTGTGGATGCCGATATTTTTGATGCAACCTATATGATAATAGAACCTGGTTTGTGTATAAAAAAGGCAGTGACAATGCTTGTGCCGATGAAGGATTTAACAGGTGGGGATGAAGACCAACTCGTTACGATTCATAGCCTTGAGGGACCGCAAACCGTGCGGGCTGGGGATTTTTATCTTGCAAGAGGTATTAAAGGTGAAATCTGGTCTTACCCAAAAGAAAAGGTTGAAAAGATAATGAAACCCGTCGAGTTCACTCGACGGGTTCTTTTTTGTGCGCCCAGCATGGGCGTTGACTAGAGGGTGAAAGACCCTTATGGAGGTTGATTGCACCAACCATTAGCGGAAGGC
>VGOX01000367.1 GCA_016875755.1 Chloroflexota bacterium | reverse complement strand
TAACACGCGCCAGATCGCCATGAGCGAACCTTTTAAGGCGCCATGTTTGTAAACTGCCTGATACCCATAATGGGAACAGGATGGGTAAAAACGACAGGTATTGGCTGGCAGGCCCGGGGAGATCACCATTTGATACAAACGAATCAATGCCAGCACAAGGATGCGCGGCAGGTTGACCAATGTCCGCGGCATATCTCGCAGGCGTGGTTCATGGGAATAATCATGCAGGACAAATTGCGGTTCGGTGTCAGGATTCATCCGGGGGTTTTTCGGCGGGGCTGCTTTTCAACAGCCTAGCTCGGGTAAGGACGTTGGTGAGCGCGGAGCGGGTATTTTCCAAAGTGGCGGTCACAAGTGCGGGTCTGGCGATCAGGATCAGGTCCCAGCCGGAGGCGAGAAAGGGAATGAGGGGGCGCATCGCTTCGCGCAAAAGTCGCTTGGCTCGGTTGCGGTGGACGGCGGTCCCGGTGGTCTTCCCCGCTGTCACCCCGATGCGGATCTGTTTCTGTTCACTGGCTTGTGCTACTAACACAACAAGCGGATGGGCATAGGACTTGCCTGTTCGCCGCACCCGCTTGAAGTCATCGGATCGGGACAGTCGAAAGCGTCTCTGCACCCGCACCTCTGGAAGTCATCCGCGCCAATATGCGCGGAGACCTACCAACGAACCCGCTTGACGTGCTCGTTAGCTCTCACTGTTAGTTTATGGCGTCCCTTGAGGCGGCGGCGCTTGAGTACATTGCGACCATCAGCCGTGGACATGCGCTTGCGAAAACCGTGTACGCGCACGCGGCGGCGGATCTTGGGTTGGTATGTTCTTTTAACCATTCGAAGTGCTTCCTTTATTTCTTGAAAATGATTACACAATCCCCAACGGGACAGGTATGCTAGGGTAAGTCAGGCCCATTATTTTACCCTAAGGGTTGCGAATCGGTCAATTTGAATCTGGGGCAATATTAACAAAAAACTTATTCCAGATTTTATCCGTCTTTGCCTTATCGATGAAGGAAGACTCAAAGGCAAAGCGGTTGCAGGTGTGGATGTCTGCCATGCTCATGCCGAGGACTTTATGCGCGATGCGATATTCTTCATTGACATTGGTTTCGAGGACTTCGGGATCATCCGAGTTGATGGTTACGCGCACGCCGAGGTCGAACAGCTTTTTGAGCGGATGCGCCTCGATCGTCGGGACGGAGTTGGTCAGGTAATTCGACCAGGGATTCACTTCGAGGGTGATTTCCCGCTCGAGGAGCATTTCCACGGCTTGCATGTCTTCAATGGCGTGAATACCATGTCCGATGCGGTCAGGCTGGAAACTCTTGATGGTATCAATAACGTATGAAGCGGGTGTATCTTCACCAGAATGGATGGTAACTTTCAAGCCCGCATCTTTGGCTTTGAGAATGGGTTTAACGAAATCTTTCGCAGGGTAGAGAATTTCGCTATCGGCAAGGTCAACAGCTTGGATGTGTTGCCTGTGACGGATCGCCCAATCGACCGTCTTTTCACAGGATTCTGCACCCATGCCGCGTGAGGTGATGGCAATGATGCCGATTGCCATGTCGAATTCTTTTTCAGCCCGTTCCTGTGCGCGAATCAATCCTTCGAGGCAAGCATCCCAATCGAGGTTATGCCCATGAAATGCCCAATCTGGCGAAAAGCGCACTTCAAAGAGTTTGATATTTTGCTTCGCACAATCTTCGAACAATTCCCATGAAATTCTCTCAAATACTTCGGGCGAGGTGATGGTGCGCTGGAAAATATCGAAGGCTGCAAGCACAGCATGCAGGTCTTTCATCTGATCGAGCACTTTGACGTGTTTATCCAACTCCCCCACTTCATAGGAAGGCAGGGAGATATTGTTCGCACGAGCCACATCAATAATGGTCTGTGTACGGATCGCACCTTCGAGGTGGCAGTGAATTTCGGTTTTGGGAATGGCGTTGTATTTTGGGTCGAAGTTTTTCATGGATGTCCTTTGGACGACGATGGACGATAGACCATCGTCCGTTGTCCATTGTCTATGGTCTGATAATTTTACCCGTTTCCCAGCCGTAGTGCCGCCTGCAAAAGCACATTTGCGCCGTTGACGCAATCTTCCCATTTGGTGAATTCGCGCGGCGAGTGACTGGCGCCATCCACCGAGGGCACGAAGATCATGCCAACAGGACATAAATCTGCGAGGGATTGACCATCGTGTCCTGCACCTGAAGGCAGGGGCATGTGCGACAAACCGAGCACATCGCATGAGTCCACAAACGCGCCGCGCACATCGGCATCCATCAAACTGGGTAAATGTTTGCCGAGAAATTCCGTTTGCAATTCCAACCCAAAACGCGCGGCTTCGCTCCTCGCCAATTCCAACAACGCCTTATCCAAACGCTTGAATTCTTCGTCATCAGGTGAGCGGAATTCCAACGCCGCATCCACTTGTGCAGGGACGATGTTGAACGCGCCTGGCACAAAATCCATTTTACCAACGTTCACCACACTGTTCGGGAAATCGCGCATCACCATCTCACGCGCCGCCAGCGCGAAGGCGCTCGCCCCCAGCGACGCATCGCGCCGATCTTCCATCGTCGTCGAACCCGCATGGTCTGCCTTGCCAATGAAAGACAACTTATACGACCAGATGCCAACGATGGCGGTCACAATGCCAATATCCGTGCCAGATCTTTCCAGGCGCTTGCCCTGCTCGATGTGCAGTTCCAAATATCCCGCCAGCGTTTCTCGTTTCCGCGCCGCGCTCAACATACTTACATCCGACAGCCCTGCCCGCGCCATTCCTTCCAACAATCGTTCACGTCCGCCGCGTGGCTTCTCTAAATTTTCTTTGGATAGATGACCCGCCAACGCCGCACTGCCGAGCAAGCCAACCAGCGTGCCTTCTTCATCGGTAAAGTCCATCGCCTCTAACTGGACCTTGAGCTTGATTCCGTTTTCTCGAACCGTTTTCAACACTTCGAGCGCTGCCATCACGCCAAGCGCACCATCGAAACGACCGCCATTTGGGACAGAGTCCAAATGCGAGCCGAGAATGAGCGTAGGTGCAGAAGAATCGTCACACGACAAAATAGCGGAGTGATTCCCTGCTCCATCGGTGCGGAATTCAAATCCGTTGGCTTCGATGTGTCTGCGGAGCCATGCACGGGCAGCGAGATGCGCCTCGCTAAACGATGGGCGGTCCACGCCCGAATCAGCCGTCCCGCCGATTAAGGCTAACTGGTTGAACGAATCAAGCATACGGTCCGCATTGATGCGCAGGGAGGAAAAGGCTTGGGTCATGAGTCAAAGTCTCCTATATCCGCCTATGATAACCGACGACAGACCGCCGACGATGGACCAAGTTCTTTCGTCGGCGGTCTGCATTCCCCAAAGTCAAAAGGTTGTTACTTGGTCTTGATGCTGATGCTCTTGGGCTTGACCTCTTCTGCTTTGGGCAGTGTGATGGTCAGGATGCCATTCTCGAAATCGGCTTTGGCTTTGTCGGCGACCACTTCGGTGGGCAGGATGAGCGAGCGTTCGAACGTGCCCCAGCGCTGTTCGCGGATGTGGTACGCCTTCTCTTTGGTTTCGCTCTCC
>VGOX01000366.1 GCA_016875755.1 Chloroflexota bacterium | reverse complement strand
TCAGCCTGTTCTCCAAGCATTTGTCTCAAATGGACACACCCAATATGCACAATTACCTCTGGTTGTCTGATTACCTTATAACTCAAATGAAACGCACCCCGCGCAAGGCGTAAAAACGAGCCAGTTCAAGATAGGCTTCGCCATAGTTGGGATCTTTCTCGATGGCCTGTTGTAACAGCGGCTCGGCGTTGAAGTTTTGATTCTCAAGCAGACGCATACGCGCCACGCCAACATAGGCGGGACCAAAATTCGGGTCAGTATCGATGGCGTCTTCATAGGCCTTTTGGGCATTGGCTGTCTCACCCTTGAGACGATACGCCTCGCCGATCAGGAAGGGAATATCCGCTGAGGTCGGCTCGATGGGAATGATCAGCCGCATGTTGGTGATGTAGGCGTCCATATCCCCTTTTTTCAGCGCGTCTTGTGCAAGGCGATAGTAATCTGAAAAAACAGCTGAGCGCGGCGTATTGACATATTGCGGCGTCGGCGTGTAGGTTTCAGGCAGGTAAGCCCATAAGGGCGTCGGCCCGGAAAAGACGCGGGTCGGTACAGCGGTTGCGCCAAACAGAGTGGGGGTTGCAGTAAACGTCGGTGAAGCGCCCGGTGTATTGGTTTGAGTAGGGACAACGTTGGTCTGGCGCGGCAGGACAAAACCAAAAACCACCACCGAACACAAAGCGGCAACGATCACCATCACTCCCATTAAACGGGCAACAGGGCTTTTGGTGAATGCCTTCAAGCCTCTTTCTTTCGGCTTTTCAGTTGCGAGTAGGAGTTTTTCCTCCCACGCACGCGGACGGTTCATTGGGAATGGCTGGATGGTGTCATCAGGAGGCAATGCTCCCAGCAGGATCAAACCTCTTTTTGCCGTACCATTTTCTGGGTCCAGTTTGAGCGCAGTTTGCAGACAGTAGATGCGTTCCTTTTGGGCATCCACCGAGGCACTGAGCCAAACCCAATAGGTCGGGTTATTCTGATCTGTCTTGAGTAATTGGGTTAATAACTCTTTCGCGCGTGGTTTATCCCCCCGACGCAAATAGTTCACTGCTTCCTGAAAGAGGGTGTTGTTGGTATGGTCTTCCTTGTCGAATTCTTCAGCCATACCCGTAATTCTAATTCAATTCATGGAATTCTTCGACCTGATAAAGGAAGACTTGCAACTTTGTATCCTGCCACAAACTGGGACGCGCACCCATCTTATAACAAAGCTGGTAAAGAAATTCAGCGGGGTCGGGAATCTTCTCCCAGACTTGCGGAAGAAACGTCGCGCGGCGCGGACCGTATTTGAGGATGACTCCATCCACATGCGGACGCAGTTTTTTGAGCAGATCTTCGCCTGATGTATATTCCAACTCCTGAGGTGCGGTCAGGCGCGAGACCTCGATCCTGATTCTGTCTAGTTCACTTTTGCTTACGGGTGGAAAGCGCGGATCGTCCAATGCGGCGGCGATGGCATGTTCGCGCACGTCCTCTGCCAGCGGTTGATACGCTTCCAGTGCGCCGATACAGCCCCGAAGGTCGTCTTGAAGCGTCAGGGTTACAAAGGAAGCGCCGTTCTCGCGTAGAGTCGGTGGTAAAGATTGCAAATCCAACGGCGGCAGTTTTTCTTTTCGCACCGCCGATGCGATGGCTTCACGCGCCAGACGCAATAAAATCTCCCGCTCCCCTTCCGTCAATCCTGTGGACATAGCGCCCTCCAGTCAAATTATTTCAACGGAGACAAACCCCAATAGGCACGGTTATGATATAGCAAGGGCATGCCCTCGCCCGTGCCGCGTGCCGCCAGCACTTCTGCAATGAACAGGGTGTTCATGCCTGCATCGAAAGATTCGACGACACGGCAATCAAGCCACGCCAGCCCGCCAACGATGAGCGGCGCGCCAGTTACAAGTGTTTCCGTTTGCAAGCCTGCGAAACGGTCTTCGATTTCCTTCATCCGCCCCGCAAAACGATCGGAAATATCGGTCTGTTCTGCTGAGAGCATCGTCAGGGCAAAGGCGCGCGAATTGGCAACCAGTTCGTGCGTGCGCGAACCCGTTTGCAGGGAAATGGTGATCATGGCAGGTTCGAGCGAAATGGACGTGAACGAGTTGACGGTCATGCCGTGGCGCTGCCCATCGTGAACGGCGGTCACCACTGTCACGCCCGCCGACCAGGAACGCATCGCGGCGCGCAGGGTTTCAGGGTCTAAGGTTGTAATTGGGGAGTTTTCCATAGTCACTTTCATCATAATTGCCCGCATGGGGCGAGTCAAGTCGAAAAACAATTGACTATTTGATTGAACAGTATGTCGATTCCTTACCTTAAAACCATTTCATATACGCGTGGTACACTCGCGTTTATGTCACAAAAGACCAGAAACATCCTGATCGCGCTGACAGGCATCTTCCTGCTGGGTATCCTGATGTACCAAATTCCCGCAGTGAAATCACGCCTCGATTGGCGCATCGAAGTATTTCAGATCTATGTAAAAAATGTCATCGACCCTGTTGGTCCTGTGCCGACGGCATTGCCCGTTACCCCGCAGGTTTCAACCTCAACGCCTGCACCTACCAACACTGCGCTTGCGCAGCTTCCACCAACTATCACCCCCACGGCAACTTTCCCGCCGCTGCCTGCGCAAGTATTGATGAACTCACCTGTCTACGAAAAGCAAACGCCCAATAATTGCGGTCCCGCCACGCTTTCGATGGCGCTCAAAATGTATGGCTGGGACGGTAACCAAAGCATGATCTCAGATGTGGTCAAACCAGTATCGGGTGACCGCAACGTCAATCCCGAAGAATTGCGTTACTACGTCCGTACACAGGCGGGCTGGCTCAATCTTGAATATCGCGTCGGCGGCACAATCGAAATTCTCAAACGGCTGCTCGCGGCAAATTACCCCGTCATGGTGGAAAGCGTTACAGCGTTGAATCCTGAAGATGCGCTTGGTCCCACCGATGACCTGTGGGCGGCGCATTACCTTCTGCTCACCGGCTACGACGACACCAAGCAGGAATTCACCGTGCAGGATTCCTATCGCGGTCCCGATCTCACCATCTCCTACGCCCAACTCGAAGAGGAATGGAAACCTTTCAACAACCTCTACATGGTGATGTACTTCCCGCAATACGAAGAGGAGATGAAAACCCTGCTCGCCTCAGACTGGGATCCGAACCTGAATCGGCAAAGAGCATTAGACGTCACCCAGGCCGCCACTGCAACCGCCTCCGCAGATGCATTCGACTGGTTCAATTACGGCAGCAACCTGACATACTTTGCCCGCTACGAAGAAGCCGCCCTCGCCTACGACAAAGCGCGTGAGATCGGCTTGCCCCTGCGCATGTTCCGCTATCAGTTCGGGCCCTTCCTCGCTTACTTCCACTCCCTGCGCAACGATGACCTGATCTCTCTCGCCGATTACGCCCTCGACGTGACTCAAATGTCTGAAGAAGCATGGTTATGGTATGGCTATGGTCTCTACCGCAAGGGAGATAATGCAGGAGCACGCAAAGCTTGGGAACGGGCGGACAGCATCAATCCCAATTTCTTTGAAGATCAAGCGCGCAATGCCTTGCAACTGGTTCCATAGTACGTTACCTTCAAC
>VGOX01000365.1 GCA_016875755.1 Chloroflexota bacterium | reverse complement strand
ATGTCGAAGCTGTGCAAGGAAAGTTATTCGATTAAGAGACGCCAGCAAGAGCGCGCCTTCCAGGCGCATTATCTCAAAGCCGCCGCCTCTGGCGGCGGTAGTTTACTCTGGATGGTGTCCGTATATTCAATAATAACGCTGCCAATAATTCGGTATCTGCTATCTTTAATTCTTTTGAGGGGGCAAACAGAGTTTCTTCTTTAGGCAATGTCAGTATTTCTAGTTCCGCTATTTATGAAAACACGAGCATCGGTGGCGTTGAGGCAAGCGTCGCCATCTTAAACGAAGGTGGATTGCTGGAGGTGCTTAATTCTACAATAAGCAGTAACTCTGGTCCTGGAATTCACAACGCGCACTTTGATGCTGAAACGAGATTGACGCATGTGACAGTAGTGAACCACCCTGCGATTGGGATTAACGGAGGGAGCAATACAGTTAGGCTGGTGAATTCCTTGCTTGTATATAACGGCCGTGATTGCGAAATGCGAACATTCGGTGCAGCTCCGCGATCTGAGGGAGATCGGTCTGAAAATAATATTGACTCCGACAATACCTGCATAGATGTCAATGCCACAGAACGTGCTGCATGGGATTTCTACCCCGGTGTAGACTCTGTCTTGAGCGGCGAAGGTGTCCATAGGCTCGAAACAGACAGCCCGGCGGTTGATGCGGTGGATTGTATCCTGCCCGCTGACCAGCGCGGCGTGGCGCGTCCTCAAGGACTGCGCTGTGATGTTGGAGCATATGAACTCGAACCGACATTAGGTGAACCGCCGCTCGTGCCAACCTCCACTCCGCTTGCCCTGATTCGAGTGACTGCCACTGTCGGGGCGACCCTGCCAGCCGTGCCGACGCAAGTTGCTTCATCTGCCACACCATCGTCCGCTTTTGTGCGCGTTCATACCGACGCCAATTGTCGTTTTGGCCCAGATACTGTGTATTCGGTCATTACCAGTTTCAAGAGAGGAACTGAGCTTCGGGTAGAAGGACGCAATGCGAATAATACATGGTGGCGGATCCCGATCGGTGGCGGGCAGAATTGCTGGATTTCCGCAAGCCTTGTAGAAACGTTTGGCCCTGTGACAAGCCTGCCTGTTGTCCCTGCACCGCCCACGCCTGTCCCAACTGCCACATCTCAGGCTTCAAATCCAACCGCGCCGGTTCAATTGTTCTATGAAAATGTTGTCTGCAATGGCCAGGTATACAACATCCCATTGCGCTGGACAGACACAGCCAATAACGAACAAGGATTCCGCGTCTACCGCAACGGCTCTCTCGTTACTACGCTTGGCGCAAACTCGACACAGTATACCGACTCGCCTCCCTACGGCGGGCCATATACCTATGCAGTAGAAGCTTATAACTCCGCCGGTACATCAGCCCAAGCCACCATTACGGAACCTGGATGTATTCCATAGACACATAATTAAAGAACACGAATAAAATACAGATAGTCACCGAAACGGCTATCTGTATTTTTCTTATGAACATCACAATCCTCACTTACGGCTCCCGCGGCGATGTCCAGCCGTTTCTCCCGCTCTCTCTTGGCTTGATGAAGAACGGGCATAAGGTGATTCTTGCTGCGCCGTCGCGTTTCAAGAATCTTGTCGAGGAAAATGGCGTATCTTTTTACCCGTTGGCCGGTGATCCTGAAGACCTCAGCCGCCGCCTCAACGACGCGGGATACAACTTCATCAGGCAGGTAAATGGACTCATGAGTCACGCCGTAGAAATCGGCGCAGAGATGGTTCGTCAAACCGATGAAGCCTGCCGCGATGCGGAACTCATTATTCATGCCTTTGCTCATACGGTTGGTGCTCATACCCTTGCCCGCGAGAAAAAAATACCCGATATTCACATTCAAACCTTTCCCATGTTCGCCCCCACGGGCGACTATCCCAATGTCACAATGCCGAATTTAGGAAGCCGTTTTCTAAATCGCCTGACGCACACGCTCTCGATGCAAATCACCATGCTGACTTCCACATTGGGATTTGAACAAGTCCGCCGCCGTGCAGGATTGCCCAAGCGAAAGCTTTATCATCCTTTTAAGGATAATTCGCCTCACCTTCGGGCCCCGATCCTGTGTGCGTGGTCCCCGAACCTTTTGCCCCCTTCAAGTGACTGGGGTCCGCATGTACATGTTACTGGTTATTACTTCTTTGATCAAAAAGAATCCTATTCCCCGCCTTCTGAATTGGATGAGTTCTTAAAATCGGGTAAGCCGCCAGTTTGTATTTCATTTGGCAGCATGATTAACAAGGAGGCTGAAAAGATCAATGGAATTATCTGCAATGCATTGGAGCAAACGAACAATCGGGGCGTAATCTTGTCAGGGTGGGGGAGTGCAAAACGTGCATCAACAAAAGATTTGCTGTATCTCGAATCTGCGTCGCATGATTGGTTGTTGCCAAAATGCAAGTTGGTTGTTCATCATGGCGGTGCGGGTACAACCTCTGCTGCGCTACGTGCAGGGATTCCGCAAGTGATTGTGCCATTCATGGCTGATCAACCTTTTTGGGGAGGCAGAGCTCATGCAATCGGTGTTGCGCCACCTCCAATTCTGGTAAAAAAAATATCAGTTGATGGAATGGTTAGCGCCATTGTCACAGCGGAGGATAATGTTTGTCTTGAGCGAGCACAGGTCGCAGGTCAAATAGTACGAGGCGAAGCAGGCGTTGCAAACGCAGTGCGGTTGATTGAATCGCATGTGTATGATTTTATGAAGTCATGAGAATGTGTTCCAAAATTGCCGCGATTTTTTAAGGTTCAAAACCCTTTTGGGTATTGACAAATTATAGCGAATGCATATAATTCTCCTTCGCCAGTACAACATAAGATTTCGTCTCCCAGACAGATCATTGACAACTGAGTAACCGTCTTACATCAGAGACACAAAGCAACTAGGTTTTGCAGCCTGATGAACCGATGCGATAGAAAAATGCATCGGTATTTTAGTCTGTAAAAAACCTTGACGACGGTTATGATAGCGAGTAGAATACGGCTCGCTCAAATGGCAAGCACCTTAACAACTGAAGAGTGATAGGAAGCAACAAATTCTGTCGAACCAGTAAAATTCCGTAACTAACACTCGCAAGAGTGATATTTTTTGCGGAGAGTTTGATCCTGGCTCAGGATGAACGCTGGCGGCGTGCCTAATACATGCAAGTCGAACGAGGTGCTTTTGTAGCAATACGAAAGTATCCTAGTGGCGAACGGGTGAGTAACGCGTGGGTGACCTGCCCCAAAGTGTGGGATAACAGATCGAAAGATTTGCTAATACCTCATGTGGTTATCGGGTTTAGAAACTGATAACTAAAGGAGCAATCCGCTTTGGGAGGGACCTGCGTCCCATCAGCTAGTTGGTGAGGTAATGGCTCACCAAGGCTACGACGGGTAGGGGACCTGAGAGGGTGGCCCCCCACAATGGAACTGAAACACGGTCCATACACCTACGGGTGGCAGCAGTAGGGAATATTGCACAATGGGCGAAAGCCTGATGCAGCAACGCCGCGTGCGCGATGAAGGTCTTCGGATCGTAAAGCGCTTTTATGAGGGATGAGTAAGGACAGTACCTCAGGAATAAGTCT
>VGOX01000364.1 GCA_016875755.1 Chloroflexota bacterium | reverse complement strand
CCCAACATTCTCAATTACTTTTCACGGTATAACCTTTTTACTCCACTCACTGCCAGATGCAGTGGTTTTGTACTCTAATAAAAAGATCTGCGGCTTCTTCTCGCGGGTGGAGAGAAAGACAATGCTGGAGCCGTCGGGTGACCAAACGGGCGAGTTATCTGTCCAATCGCCATTTGTTAGTTGTGTCGTTGTTTTGCTTTGTACATTCAGCAACCATAGATTCGAAAACTCGGAGTCTTTGGCTTCGTCGGTGCGCAATAGAACGTAAACAATCTTTGTGCCGTCGGGTGAAAGCTGGGCTTCAGGCATGTATTCAAAGCGGAACATGTCCGCGGCTTCAAACGGGCGTTTGGTCATTTTGACTCCAATCAATTAGAAAAGAATTTTTGTAACGCTTGCAGGGTTTGTTCGGGAGCTTCTTCAGGTAGGTAATGTCCCCAGGGCAAGCCATAGCCTTGCACATTCTCTGCACGTTCTTTCCATACGTTCACAAGGTCATACTTTCTGCCAACGAATCCTTTTCACCCCATAATACCAGCAATGGCGTTTTTACTTTTTGATTCATATCCTGTTCGTCGTGTTGCAGGTCAATGCCTGCCGAGGCGCGGTAATCTTCGCAACTGGCGTGGATGGCGGCAACGTCTTTGAAACAGCGTAGATATTCGGCGTAGGCTTCGTCGGTGATGGCTTGTTTATCCCTGCCCCATTGACCGAATTTGGAGCGCAGCCAATGCTCCTCATCGGCGGCGATCATTTCCTAAGGCACGTCATAGGGCTGAATGAGAAAAAACCAGTGATAGTAACCGCGCGCGAATTCAAGGTCAGTGGTGGTGTACATCCAATGCGTGGGGGCAATGTCGAGCACTGCGATCTTTTGCACACGTTCGGGATGATCGAGCGCCATGCGGTGCGCCACCCTGCCGCCGCGGTCATGACCTGCCACATAAAAACGCTCAAACCCAAAATGATGCATAACCGCAATTTGGTCATTTGCCATTTCACGCTTGGAATAGGCGACGTGATTCTCGCCGCCCTCAGGCTTACTGCTGTCGCCGTATCCGCGCAGGTCGGTAGCGATGACGGTGAATTGCTCCGCCAGTTTCGGCGCGATCTTGTGCCAGATGACATGCGTTTGAGGATATCCGTGCAATAACAGGAGCGGAGCGCCGCTGCCTTTCTTTACCCCGTGGATCGTGGCAACGCCTGTGTGGATATCGAACGGTTCAAAATCTTTGAACATGGCGCGATTGTAACATCAGCAAAATAAAAAGCGACTCGTGAAAACGGGTCGCTTTTTTACGCATTACGGATTACGCTTACTTCACCAAATTCCTCAGCACCGTGTGCAGGATGCCGCCGTTGCGGTAGTAGTTAACTTCCACATCGGTGTTCAACAGCGCAATGGCTTTGAACTCGATTATTTTTCCATCAGTTTTCTTTGCCTTGATGGTCAGTTCGCCTTTGGGTTGAATGCTGTCATTCAAGCCTTCGATGTCGAACACTTCGCTTCCATCGAGACCGAGAGACTCGGCGTTTTGTCCTTCAGCGAATCTCAGCGGGAGGACGCCCATGCCCACCAAATTGGAGCGGTGGATGCGTTCAAACGATTCGGCGATGACCGCTTTCACGCCTTGCAGCATGGGACCCTTCGCCGCCCAGTCGCGGCTGGAGCCTGTGCCGTACTCCTTGCCCGCGAGCACAATCGTCGGCACACCCGCTTCCTTGTATTTCATCGCCGCATCAAAGATGGACATTTCCTGACCATCGTACCTAGTCCAGTTGCCTTCCTTCGGCGCAACCATAATATTTTTAAGGCGGATGTTCGCAAACGTGCCGCGTGCCATCACAAGGTCATTACCGCGGCGCGAACCATACGAGTTGAAATCCTTAGGCTGCACACCACGCTCCTGCAGGAATTTTCCAGCAGGTGAATCCGCTGCGATATTCCCGGCAGGCGAAATGTGATCTGTGGTGATCGAGTCGCCAAACACGCCCAGCGCGCGCGCGCCTTTGATCTCTTGAACAGACGGCAGGTCAAGGGTCAGCGTTTGGAAGAACGGCGGGTGATGAATATAAGTCGACTCATCGCTCCACTCGAACAAGTCACCTTCCTTAACCTTGATCTCCTTCCACATATCAGAGCCAGAGAACACATCCTCATATTTGGATCTGAACATCTCCGCCTTGATGTTTAACTCAATCGCTTCGCTGATCTCCTGTTGGCTGGGCCACAGGTCTTTGAGATATACAGGCTGATTGTTTTGATCTGTGCCAAGCGGCTCGTTGTTCAAGTCAATATCGACTGTACCAGCGAGGGCATACGCAACCACCAAGGGAGGTGATGCGAGGAAGTTCGCCTTCACCAGCGGATGGACACGTCCTTCAAAGTTGCGGTTACCGGAGATGACCGCCGCCGCCACAAGATCGGAACCTGTGACAGCCTTGGCAACCTCACCGGGCAATGGACCGGAGTTGCCGATACAGGTTGTACAGCCATACGCAATGACATTGAAGCCAAGTTTGGAAAGCGGTTCGATCAAGCCTGCGTTCTTCAGATATTCCGTCACAACCAGTGAACCGGGCGCAAGTGAGGTTTTGACATACGGCTTCACGTTCAAGCCTTTTTCAACCGCCTTCTTTGCGACAAGTCCCGCGGCGAGCATGACAGACGGGTTGGATGTATTCGTGCAGGATGTGATTGCGGCGATCACGATCGCGCCATGTTTCATTTTCTGTGAGCCGCCGTTCGTGCCGAAGGTGGCTTCACGGTTCAAGGCATCGCCAGAGAGTTCGTAGCCGCGGTCTTTCACAGGGGCGGTCAATGCCTTTCGGAATGTATCCTGCATATCGGTCAGAGCGACGCGGTCTTGCGGTCGCTTGGGTCCAGCCAATGAAGGGACGACAGATCCGAGGTCAAGTTCGAGCGTATCGGTATATTCGGGGTCGGGCATGCCAGCTTCGTGGAAGAGTCCCTGCGCGCGCATGTAGGCTTCCGTGCGGGCAACGGTCTCTTCGGAGCGAGCCGTCAGGCGCATGTAACGCAGCGTCTCTTCATCCACAGGGAAGTAGCCCATCGTGGCGCCGTATTCGGGAGCCATGTTCGCGATGGTGGCGCGGTCGGTCAAAGACATGTTGCTGAGACCTTCGCCGAAGAACTCAACGAATTTATCCACAACGCCTTTCTTGCGCAGCATCTGCGTGACGGTGAGTACGAGGTCAGTAGCGGTGACGCCTTCGCTGAGTTTGCTGTACAGTTTGAACCCGATCACATCGGGCAGCAACATGTCCATCGGCTGACCAAGCATGACGGCTTCGGCTTCGATACCACCCACGCCCCAACCAACCACGCCGAGACCATTGATCATGGTAGTGTGCGAGTCGGTGCCAACGAGTGTGTCGGGGTAGGCGACGAGATTGCCGTTCTCATCCTTGGTCATGACCACATCGGCGAGATATTCCAAGTTCACCTGATGCACGATGCCCGTCATCGGCGGCACAACACGGAAGTTGCTAAATGCTTTCTGTCCCCACTTGAGGAACTCGTAACGTTCACGGTTACGCTGGAATTCAACTTCGGTATTGCGATTGAGCGCAT
>VGOX01000363.1 GCA_016875755.1 Chloroflexota bacterium | reverse complement strand
TAGTCGATTGTTTTCATCCCGCAGGCGTTGATTCTCCACTCGCAACTCTCGCACCTCGCGGCTTAGTTGTTCCACTACATTCAATACCCGCTTCACTAATTCGCGGGCGTTCTCTTCCTGGATTGCGTTCAGTTCAATATCGTCAAACATGCTGGCGTTAGTTTACCCGTTTATCTTTGTTCCGGGTGTTTTCAATTATTTACTGCTCTTCCCACGATTTATTGAGAAGATACGGAAAAACCTATAAATTGGATGTCAACAAAGAAGATGACGGCATCCTCTTCGTCCGCTTCTCAGACCCCACCAGTGCAGACGAAACCTACCCCACTGGGCGCTACCTCGTCGCAGACGCCGAAGCAGACGGGAGCATCTTCCTTGATTTCAACAAAGCCTACAACCCGCCCTGTGCCTTCACCGATTTCGCCACCTGTGTCTTTGCCCCTGAACAAAATCATCTGGATTTCAAAATAACAGCGGGCGAATCGTACCCGCATAAAAACCACTAAAAAGCAAAACGCGGACGAAAAGTCCGCGTTTTGCTTTTTTTATTCACCATCGCCTGTAAACGTGAGATAAATCTCGCGGTACTGCAAAAGATGAGTTATGAACCAACCAGAAGCGCTGTAAAAAAGTCTGGCACAAAAAATCCGCCGATTCCAAGACCCCACTTTAGAACACAACAAGTGATGAAGATCGCCGCACCCAACCCCAGCATGAAATAATCACGCGGAGCATACGTCAGCGTCTTGATCCATGTGCGCTTGTTCGTGCCAAACGCGCGCAGATCCATCGCGTCGATCACTTCCTCACCCGTCACCGTGGACTGCATCACCACAGGGATGATCAATGGTGAAAGGCGTCGGATGCGCTCGAACAACCCGCCCTTGAGCGACTCCATCTCGTACCCTCTCGCACGCTGCGCATCCACCGTAATGGTGAAATCCCGCGCAAAGGTCGGCAGGAAGCGGAACGCCAGATCCATCGTGAATGAGACATTATCCGATGCGCCCATCCGTTTAAAAGCGGTTCCGTAGATATTCGGATCCATCGTGTATGGGATGGGAATGGCAAGGATCGCCATCGTCAACATACGCAGAATCTGACTGATCGCAAACCACAGCTTGGAAACCGTGATCGGCACATCCCAACCAAACGAAGTAAGGATCGGGACATAGAACAAAATTGGAGATTCGATATTGGTCACCGAGGAAGGACCGCCGCGCCCCGACAATACCCCATTGATTCCAACAATGAATATTAGGAACACAAGAATGAACGCCCAGCCCCGCTTTACGTCCTTCCATTCGATTCGAGCCATAAGATACAGGGTCAGTGAAATGGCGAAGATCGGAAGGATAATACGGAGGTCCCAGATCTCAGGGATGGTCAGCGCAAAGATGATGCTGAACAAAAAAATGAGTCTGGTACGGGGGTCCAGCCGTTGGATGAAGGTGTCGCGCAGACGGTACTTCCAGGTGACCAACATGATTTATTTAGCGTCCTCTGCGGGATGCGACAGCGGCGAATGCGATCATCAAAACAGGAACGAGGATCACAGTCACAACAGCGTTGCCGAGAAAGGCAGGTGTGAAGTAACCAAACAACGCGGTATTGAGATCAATACCGCCCATGAACATCTCTGTCAGCGAGGCGAATAACATACCGACCGCAACGCCCGCGATGCCCCAGCCCACTGCCTTGACGATATCGCCCTGGGCGCGGAAGTCTTTGATGGAGGCGGAAACGAGACCCGCAACCAGACCCATCAAGCCGTTACCGAGGCTCCAGTGCCAGTAGAAGCCCCAGCCGCTCAGCGCGTCGCCGAGGGTGTTGCCGATGAAACCAGCCAGCAAACCAACCCACGGACCGTACGCCGCGGCGAAGAAGATCAACACAGCCACTGCAGGGCGGAAGGTGACATTACCAGCCGCGGGCAGGGGGAAAATATTGGTTGCCCAGGAAAACACACCGTACAAAGCTGCGCCGATCGCGCCGTACACAACCTGACGGGTTCCGAACTCCCATGTGCTCTTGTCGTTCATGACTTCTCTCCTTATGATCAAAATGATTTTGGACGAACGCTGACCCTGTATAGATAACCCTGCGAACGCTTTCACGTTGCAGGGCAGATCACTAGGCAAACCCAGCCAATGACTCGGCGGGGAGAAACCGTCCCGTTTTGGCGAGCAGGTCGAGGTTAAGTCGCAGAAGCGAGGTGGGGCGCACGCGATATTTTGTCAGGAAATCCGCATCCTTCAAAACATCCTCTGGCGCGCCATCCGCAACGATATGTTTATCTCCAAACAATAATACACGGTTTGCATACGTCACTGCAAGATCGATATCATGCGTGATGAAAAGTGTGGCCGCAAAGTTGGCAGAGAGGAGCGAAGAGCCGCCATCGTAGGTGCCGCACAACGCCTCCATGAAGCGTGTGTAATTCGCAAAATCCTGTCCCGCAGTCGGCTCGTCCATCACCAAAATTTTCGAACGCATGGCAAGCACCGCAGCAATGGTCGTGCGCTTTTGCTGACCGAACGACAACGCCAGCGGCGGGTACTGTTCAAACTCTTTCATGTTCACAGTCGCGAGGCTTTCAGCAATCGACTTCGAGATCAATTCAGGCTCAAAGCCCAAATTCTTCGGACCAAACTCCAGTTCCTCGTGTACCGTTGGCGCATAGAGC
Source organism: Chloroflexota bacterium (assembly GCA_016875755.1). Lineage (GTDB taxonomy): Bacteria > Chloroflexota > Anaerolineae > Anaerolineales > Villigracilaceae > Villigracilis. The sequence continues at coordinate 914 of VGOX01000363.1, read as the reverse complement.
ATGTGCGTGGGGCTTTGGAACACATACCCAAGCACGCGCGCAATTTGCGCCACGCTCATCTTGCGGGTGTCCTGCCCCTCCACCAACACGCGCCCCTTTGTTGGTTTGAGCAAGCCGATGGCATGTTTCACCAACGTGGATTTACCCGCCCCATTCGGACCCAACACCGCGATCAGGTCACCAGGGTAGATCTTCAAGTTCACATTTTGAAGGATGAGCGGATATTCCGCGTCGTAACGGAAATCGACATCTTCAAAGACGACTAAAGGCTCGCCTCTTTCCTTAACTTCGGGTCTGGGTGACACAGCGGGAACAGTATCCAACACCTTGACTCTCTGCACCACCCACGGCGCAGGCAACTTGACCTTGGTATGGTCAATCGCGGTCGGCAATTCTTTGATGGGACCCAAATACTTGATACGCCCATCTTCCATATACAGCAGGCGGTCGGGGTTGATGGAGATGGCATCTTCGACACGATGCTCCACCAAAATGACGGTTTTGCCTTCGTCTGCCAAACTGCGGAAGACTGCCAGAGCTTCATGAGCAGATGCGGGGTCGAGTGAAGCGAGGGGTTCATCCAGCAGCAAAATGGACGGGTTCATGGTCAACACACCCGCCAATGCCACCTTCTGCTTTTCACCGCCAGACAGGTTAAACGTTTCGCGCTCGCGCAAATATTCGATATTCAAGCGTTTTATCACCTGCTCAACGCGGGTAATAATTTCCTCGCGCGGCAAGCCAAGATTTTCAGGTCCAAAGGCGATCTCATTGAAAACATTGCTCGCCACGATCTGGCGTTCGGGGTCTTGCAATAACGTGCCGACCACTTGCGACATTTCCGCGATTTCCATCTCAGCGACGTCGCGCCCGTGCAAGAGCACTTTGCCCTTGCGCTCGCCGCGATAACTGCG
>VGOX01000362.1 GCA_016875755.1 Chloroflexota bacterium | reverse complement strand
AAGGAATTTGTCAGAGAGACGAAACAGCTTTCCCCGTTGAGTCGACGCGAGGCATTGAAGAATATCGGGAGTTAGACGATAGACCGTGGACCGTGAGACACGGTCCATTATTGATTTCTCAAAAAATCTGCCATTTCAGAAAAGCGGGTTTTCAAATGCTCCACCACCACAGGGTGAAAATCGCCTGCATCGATTGCGCGATCCATGCACCACAGCCACTGGTCGCGTTCGCGCTCGGCAATCGGGAAAGGCAGGTGGCGCATCCGCAAGCGGGGATGACCAAATTTCTGAATATACAAAGGCGGCCCGCCCGACCAGCCAGTGAGGAACATAAATAATTTCTCGCGCGATCCCTTCAAACTCGCCGCATGCAATGCACGGACGTCCTGCGCTTCGGGCGCGGAATCCATCAGGTCGTAAAAACGGTCAACGAGCGCGCGCACGCCCGTTTCGCCGCCGAGCAATTCATAGAGAGGTGGGGTTTCGGTCATGGCGAAATTTTACCGTATCAAACATGGATATAATGCCCGCGCTGGGTATAATATGCCCATCACCCACAGGAGAACCAAATGAGCAAAGAAAATGAAGCAGTCATTTTGAGCGCCGCCCGTACTCCCATTGGAAAATTTCAGGGCGCATTGAGCAGCATCCCTGCACCGAAGTTGGGCGCGATCGCTGTCAAAGCAGCAGTGGAACGCGCAGGAATCAACCCGGCGGAAGTGGAAGAACTATTGATGGGAAATGTCGTCGCAGCGGGACTTGGGCAAGCCCCAGCGCGTCAATCTGGACTGTTTGGCGGGGTGCCGGCTTCGGTGAGCGCCACCACGCTGAACAAGGTTTGCGGGTCGGGTTTGAAGGCGGCAATGTTGTCGGCACAAGCCATTCGCGCAGGTGACGGGGATTTGTTCATCGCAGGCGGATTCGAGTCCATGAGCCGCGCACCGTATCTGGTCAGTGGGCGCATGGGCGAGTTGAAATTCGGCAACACGCAAATGACCGACGCCCTGCTAAACGACGGCTTGTGGGACCCGTTCGAAAATTGGGGTATGGGGAATGCCGCCGAATTCATCGCAGATGAATATGAAGTGACCCGCGAAGCCATGGATCAATTTGCATTCGAGAGCCACCAAAAAGCCGTTGCGGCACAAGAGACTGGAAAATTCAAAGCGGAGATCGTGCCTGTGGAAGTGCCCGGACGTAAGGGAGAAGTCACAGTCGTGAATCAGGATGAAGGTCCGCGTAAAGAGACGACGCTGGAAGCGTTGTCCAAGTTGAAGCCTGTGTTCAAATCCGATGGCAAGGTGACAGCAGGCAACGCATCGTCGATGAATGATGGTGCAGCGGCAGTGGTGGTTGCATCACGCGCGTATGCCGAGAAGAATAAACTCAAGCCGATTGCACGCATTGTTGGCTACGCGCAGGCGGCCGTTGAGCCAAAATATTTATTTGCTGCACCTGCATATGCAATGCCGAAGCTGTTGAAAAAAATCGGCTGGACGCTGGCGGATGTGGACTTGATCGAGTTGAATGAAGCTTTCGCCGCGCAAGTGCTGGCGGACGGTTACGCGCTCGCAGGTGACGGCTGGGACTGGAGCAAAGTCAACGTGAACGGCGGGGCGATCGCGCTTGGTCACCCACTCGGAGCGAGCGGAGCACGTGTGCTGACGACGCTCATTTACGCGCTGAAAGACCGCGGACTGAAACGAGGTGTTGCATCTCTGTGTCTCGGTGGCGGCGAAGCGGTTGCGATGGCTGTCGAGTTGGAAAGTTAGCAGGTTGGAAAGTTGAAAGGTTTGAATGTGAAAATGTTCAAGCCTTTTTTATTGGAGATTGGCCATGGATGCAAAAGAACGTAATGAAAAGATCGAACTCTACGGGCGTGGATATGACCTGCTGAAAGCGGCACTGGCTGAAGTCCCGCAGGAGGCGATGAAATTCAAGCCTGAGCCGAAAGAGTGGAGTGTGCATGAGATCATCATTCACATTGCGGACAGTGAATCCAATGCGGCGTTGCGCGCGCGGAAATTGATCGTGGAGCCTGGTGGTTTGCTAATGGCGTACGATCAGGATGAATGGGCGGTCTCATTGAAGTATCACGATCACAGCATGGATGATGCGTTGGAAACGACAAGACTCGTCCGTAAAACGACGTATGAATTGCTTAAACGTCAGACTGACGAAGTATTTTCGTATGCGGTCAAACATCCCGAATATGATGAGCCGTACACCTTCGAGCAATGGATCAATATTTACTCGGCACATATTCCGGGGCATATTGAGCAGATACAAAATAACATCAAAGCATGGAAAGAAAAAAACTAACCTGCCATTGCGAGGAGGGTGTTCTTCCCGACGAAGCAATCTCATGATTGAAGATGGAGATTGATTCGGGCGAAGAACATGAGCACCCTCGCAATGACATAACAAAGGAGACCACATGAACATCAAACATATCTTTATAGTAGGCGCAGGGACCATGGGCAACGGCATCGCACAGGTAGCTGCGACATCGGGTTATCAGGTCACCTGTATGGACGTTGCACCTGCCGCGCTGGAAAAAGCCAAAGCGACCATTGCCAAATCCACGGCGAAGTTAGTGGAGAAGGGCACGCTCACCGCTGAACAAAAAGCTTCGGCGGACGCGATCCAATTCGTGACGGATATGAGCACGATGAAAGATGCGGATCTGATTATCGAAGCCGCGACAGAAAATCCCGAATTGAAGTTCAAGATCTTCCGTGAGATGGACGCGCACGCCCATGCCAATGCCATTTTGGCGACCAATACCTCGTCCATTTCGATCACCAAGATCGCTGCGGTAACCAAACGTCCTGAAAGGGTTATCGGCATGCATTTCATGAATCCCGTGCCGTTGATGAAACTGGTCGAAGTCATTCGCGGGCTGGCAACCTCTGACGACACACTGACCACCATCGTTGACGTATGCAAATGGATGGGCAAGGAACCTGTCGAAGCGAATGACTCGCCCGGGTTTATCTCGAACCGCATCCTGTGCCCGATGATCAATGAAGCGGTGTTCGCTTTGCAGGAAGGCGTCGGCACACCTGAAGCAATTGACCAGGTTATGAAACTCGGCATGAATCATCCCATGGGTCCGCTTACACTGGCGGACTTGATCGGTCTGGATGTGGTGCTGTTTGTGATGGAAGTGTTGCAACGCGATCTCGGCGAAGACAAATATCGTCCCGCCTATTTGCTGCGCAAGATGGTGGATGCAGGCTATTTGGGGAGAAAAACAGGTAGAGGGTTCTATCATTATTAGCGGTTAGCAAAAAGCGGTTGGCTTTCTTGCCAACCGCTTTTTTTATTTACATACTGCCCGCATACCCATCTGCCCGCGGATCACTGCCCCCGCACAACACACCTGCTTCATCCCGCAAGATAACCTGCCCCCTGCCGAAAACGGCCCGCTCATACCCACTGACCTCGTTCAACGAATGCCCCATGTCACGCAAGGCATTCACGGTGGCAGTCGGCATGCCTTCTTCAATATCAACACGCCCACCCGCAGACTCCGCATCGAGGCAGAAGCGCGGCAGATCAAGCGCGGATTGTGGATCAAGCCCCGCATCTTTCAATG
>VGOX01000361.1 GCA_016875755.1 Chloroflexota bacterium | reverse complement strand
GCATGAAGTGGATTTTCCCTTCCGTGATTGGCAAGCGCTTGGGCAGGATAAAGTCTTTGGGCAGGAGGCGAGGCGGATTGGCAAAGTGCAGGGCGGCAGGAGATTGCCCATTCAGTTCGGAGTGATGCCTGCTGAGGCGATAGCGTCCGAAGAAACGGGTGGAGGTCTGCTGGACATGCGACAGATTTTGCAGACACACCTTTTGCCAAACATTCCGGCTGTACTCCTGATGGAACCGTTCGACAAACGCATTACTCTCTGGATGGTAGAAAGGCGAATAGAGCAATTCCGTACCGACCAGCAACATCAAACGCGGCACTCGCCCGATGACATAGGGATGGGTTCGTCCGCCATTGAAACTGCTCTCGTTATCCATCTGGGTGTACTCGGACATCCCGACACTTTGGAAGATTTTCAGGCAAAAATCCAAGACTTCGTCGGTGGATTTGCGCTCGTACTGTTGCCCGTCCGGGTAGCGGGAGACCACGTCAATGGCATTGAAGCAATTTACCAACGACCCACCTGTCAGGTAGTGTGGCACATTGTCCAGCTGGGTCAATTGATGTGGACGCTCCGCGTGGATGTGTGGGTACACAGGAGTTGGCTCCGTGTGCGCCTGACGCGGCTGGGTGAGGCCCGCTTCTCGCAAGACCTTCTCAATTGTGCTAAGGCTCGGGATCGTCTTCAAACACTGTTCCAGCATTCGACCGCGAATCGCTCCCGCGCCAATGTACGACAAAGCATTGGGCTGGCTGGCTTCCGCTTCCAATTCGGCGCGAATCTCCCGTATCTTCCGCTCGGTCTTTTCGGAGATACGGGTCGGTTGATGGTGCGGAGCCCGGGATTGACTTTTCAATCCGTCCCAACCGGTCTCGTTGAAACGTCCCCACCACTTGTATGCCCACGATGGGCAGCAACCCAATTCCAGCGCCGCTTCTTGGGGCGTGTGACCGCTTCGCAGAAGATGGATTAAACTATGTCGTGCGCTTTCCACATCGTTACTCATGGGACACCTTCGCTTTCTTTCTCAAGAGCGAAGCGTACTCGCTTTTCCACGATGTGCTCAAGGTTTCGGTGTTAATGTGCGGCTTGTGTTTCTTTCAACGCACCGTCCTTTCTTTTTCTACGATGTCTTCAAGGTTGACAATTAGGGGATAACTTCAAGGAAGTGCAAGTGCTCTTTCGCGCCTATGACCGTTCAAATGTTGTGCAAGCCACATACATAGCGACTTTAAGCCTACCACCCTGTAGTTCTGGTACTGGTCAGAAGTCGGAAGAAACCTTAATCCAAACTTTAACACCAACTGAAACGCCCACCAAAACGCCATTTATCCCAACCGAGACTCTCAAACCCAAGAATGAGGAAGAACAAGAACAACCTGCGCCGGAGAAAACAGAATGTCCGCCAACCATTTTTTGCGGACCATAAAATTTTCACAACTTCCAATAGTTACTCACCTTACACGATTTTGTCACAGGGGGGTGACGCGTCAAGGTTTAACCACATGCCCTTCCACAAGAAAATGTCACCCTTTGCAAAAGATTTCCACAAAAAGGTTGGTCCCCAACTGCATTGGTCAGTTAATAAAAGACCTCTGAGCATTGAATAGCCCAGAGGTCTTTGACTTTATTTCTTTTTCTTTGCAGGGACTTTCTTCACTGGCTTTGAAGACTTTTTCGCCGGTTTCGCTTTTGCTTTCGCAACTGACTTGGCAGCCTTTTTCGCAGGTACCACCTTTGCTTCTTTCTTCTTCCCGTCTTTCTTCTTCGGCTCTTCCGCCTTCGCTACCTTCACATAACTCTCCAGCATCCACCCCACCGCAATGGATGTGATGCCTTCGCCCGGCTTGACCTCCACCACCACATCGCCCTTGCCAGCAGTGCGTTTGCGCAGACCAGCCGCATCTAATCTTGTGGATTTCGGCGCGCCCTTGCTCATGTGAATTGTCGCAACGTAATTCGGCTTACCAGAAGCAACTGCCGCCAAGGTGGATTTACCCGGCAAGTCCCATGCCACAACTCCCTTGCCGTACCGTCCCTGCACGGGGAAGTCTTTCTGATCCACACGTTTGGCTTTGCCGTCACTGGCCAACAGGAAGATTTCGCCCTCGGCAGGCAGGATCTCCGCGCCGACGACTTCGTCCTTGTCTTCCAGTTTCATGCCGTTCACACCTGCTGCCACAAGACCCATCGGGCGCACATCGTCTTCCTTAAAGCGGATCGCCATGCCGCTGGAAGTGGCGAGCAGGATTTCCTTTTTCTTTCCATCTGTCAAACCGACCCAGCCAAGGCGGTCACCTTCATTGACCCTGACCAGTGTGAATGTCTGCGACGAAGGACCGGGCAATTCGGTGACAAGGGTTTTCTTGATCATGCCGAAGCGCGTTGTGGTGAGGACACAAGTCTCTTCGCCGAGAGATGATTTATTTGCAGGCAGGGCAAACACTGCGGCAAGCGCATCCGTATCGCTCAACGGCGAGACTTTATTGTACGCAATACCCTGGCTCAATTTATTCGCCTGCGGGATCATATGCGTGGCAACTGCAGCGGCTTTGCCGAGTTTGCTCACAAAATAGACCGTATCGGTTGTGGATGCCTTCACCAAAAATCTGGGTGCATCGTTGCCGGAATGACGCGGCTGTTTATCGTCTGTGGTGCGCGAGACCAATCCATCGTCGGTTACGCCGATCCATACGGTTTGCTGGGGCAACAGGTCGTTGGCGGTCAGTGCCTTGCCACCCTTCGCTCCGTCTTTCACACTGATGATCTGCGTGCGGCGGCGGTCTGCGTAGGCAGTTTTCACCCGTGACAATTCTTCCGCAACCACACCGCGCATTAATTTTGGTGACTTCAATAGCTTAGTCAGATCAGCGATGATGCCAGTGACTTCTTTGTATTCGGTTTCGATCTTCTTGCGCTCGAGGGCGGCAAGGCGGCGCAATTGCATATCGAGGATCGCGTTTGCCTGCAACTCTGTCAGCTTGTAGCGCTTCATCAGTTTTTGGCGGGCAGTTTCAACGTCCGGTGCGCTGCGAATGATATTGATCAACTCATCCAGATTCTTCAGTGCAACCAAATATCCTTCGAGGATGTGCGCGCGCGCTTTGGCTTTATCCAGATCGAATTCTGCGCGCCTCTTAATGACCTCGAGCCTGTGCTCCACATAGACGCGGAGTGCCTGTTTGAGAGTGAGCGTGCGCGGTTCGCCATCCACCAGCGCGAGCAGATTGATGCTGAAGGTGGTTTGCATCGGCGTGCGTTTGTACAGATCGCGCAGGACAAAATTCGGGTCGGCGTTCTTCGTCAGTTCGAGGACGATGCGCATGCCCTGTCGGTCAGATTCATCACGCAGGTCGGATAGGCCTTCAAGATGACCGTCACGTGCGAGTTCGGCAATGCGTTCGATCAAACTGGATTTGTTGACAGTGTATGGCAGTTCGGTGACGATGATACGGCTCTTCCCGCGTTCCATCTCTTCGACGTGCGCTTTTGCCTGCACGGTGATCTTGCCGCGTCCCGAACCATACGCAGACTCAAGACCTTCTTCACCCTTCTCTTGAATAATCAGACCACCCGTTGGAAAGTCAGGTCCCTGCACGAACTTCATCAATTG
>VGOX01000360.1 GCA_016875755.1 Chloroflexota bacterium | reverse complement strand
TTCTATGCCTATATTCGTGATCGTGTTGCCGAAACAAAACAGATCCCACCCATGTCCCTTCTGGTGACAAAGCGCGCTCATGAACTCAACCTCAGTGGCTCCTGGGCTTGAGAGACTCTCCCCCCCCGAATTTTTGAGAGGATACCAAGTTTTGGCTATTAATGAACGGCTTCTTGCAGAGGACTCATAGATGGTTCTGCAAATCTGGGGAAATGTGTGTCGTCTGTTGTTATACTACCCGTCATCCGCTGGCAAAGGCGTACCGCAGCGGTGATGCAAAATACAGGATAACAAGGAAACCAGCATGACCCCCATCATCACCTTATTGATCGCCATCTTCACCGAAGTAATCGGAACCTCCGCGTTGAAATATTCAGAGGGTGTCACCAAGCCCGTCCCCAGTGTGGTCTTTGTGATCGCCTATGCTTTGTCATTCTACTTTCTTTCGCTGGCGTTGAAAGATATGCAGATCGGCATGGCGTATGCCATCTGGTCGGGCGTAGGACTCGTGCTCACCGTCATCGTCGGCATCATCCTCTGGCGAGAGCCATTGGACTGGGCGCGTGTGGTCGGCGTATTCCTGATCCTGGCGGGAATCTTTTTTATCAATGTGGTATCGAAGACACCTGCACATTGATTTGATGTCTCGATCCCTGCTACAATCTGCATAACTCCAAACAAAGGACATTCCCATGACCCAAAATTTTGATGCCATTGTCATTGGTGCAGGCGTGATCGGCGCCAGCATTGCCTTTCACCTCACCGAGCGCGGACTCAAACCCGCCATCCTCGAACGCAAGGTCACCGCTTCGGGCGCCACGGGTCACTCCAGCGGATTAGTCCGCATGCACTACGATCTCGCTGTCGAATCGCAGCTCACCTTTGTCAGCTATAAAAATTATTTCGCCGATTGGAAGAACCGCGTCGGCGGTGAATGCGGCTTCATCAAAACAGGTTTCATGCAGATCGCCAAACGCGAACATGAAGACAAACTGCGCGGCAACGTTGCCAACCAGCAAAAGATGGGCATCAATACCTCGGTCATCTCTGCGGCGGATGTGAAGAAACTTTTCCCCGACCTGACCACCGAGCATTTTGACGTCGCTGCCTATGAGCCCGACTCTGGCTACGCAGACGCTTCGATGACCACAAACTCGTTTCTGGATTCTGCAAAGCGGCAGGGTGCCACGCTGATACAGAACTGCGAGGTCACGGCGATCCGTGTGGCAGGCGGGAAAATTGTCGGCGTGGATACGAACAAAGGCGAATTCTCAGCTCCCGTCGTCGTCAATGCGGCGGGGCCGTGGGCAAAGCAGGTCGCAGCACTGGCAGGTGTCGATGTCCCGCTCGTCACCTGGACTCACGATGTCGCCTTCCTGCATCGTCCGCCATCTTTGGGAAAATTCCCCGCGGTCATCGACGACACCATCAACTGCTACTTCCGTCCCGAAGGCAGCGCGTTGATTCTGGCGGCAGGCGAGGATGAGTCGATGCGCGGCGAAGAACCCGACGCCGAAGACCAGACCCCCACCGAAACCTTCCTCGACAAGTTGATCGACGCGATGGTGCAGCGCATCCCAAAGATCGAAGAAAGCGGTTTGCACTCCATCCATGTGGGGCGTGACGGTATCACGCCAGACCAGCGTGCCATCTACAGCGCCGCAGGACCCGACGGCTTTTACCTCGCGTGTGGCCTCAGCGGCACAGGCTTCAAAACCGCCCCCGCGGCAGGCGCCAGCATGGCAGAACTCATCCTCGACGGCGCGCCAAAGACAGTCGATATTTCCACGTTCAATTTTGAGCGTTTCTCAAAAGGCGAGTTGATCAACGGCGAATTCGGCTACGGTCATATTTGGAAGTAGATATTAAAGTTCCAAATCAAGCATGAAAAACTCCGCAGTAAGCCGTGCAAAATTAAAGGAATACCACCTTGAAGTTTCTGAAGCGCTGACTGCGATCGGCAATCCGACGCTGGGCCAAACCATTCAACAGGATCGCGGCTCGCAGCTTGAGCATCTCGGTATCAAATTCCCTGCCCTACGGCGGCGGGTTCGACAAGGTTTCTCTTTTTACGATCTGCCAAAAGAACAGGTATTGGACGTGTGGGATTCGTTATGGCGCACATCCCCTTATGGGGATGTGTTGTTTGCTGCACTCGAGTTTTATGCGCCTTTGGTGAAGAAGCAAGCCGACCCCGATCTCTGGCCCGTTATGCGTCAGTGGGTTGACCGTGTGGATAACTGGTGCCATAGTGATGGATTGAGTGCGATCTATTCGCGTCTGTTGGCAGGCAATTCTGTGGAGGTTTATCCGCAGATCGTAGTGTGGAATCAAGCCAAAGGAGAGTGGAAGCGGCGCGCGTCTCTTGTCAGCCTTATCCATTACACAGGCAAAAACGCAGTCTTCATGCCTGTGGATAAAGTCCTGCCATTGGTTACGAACTGCCTTGACGATGACCGCTTCTACGTCCAGACGGCGGTTGGCTGGGTCTTGCGGGAAATGGGAAACGTCCATCGCAGTGAGATCAACAATTATCTGAAAACTCATGCGCAGAAGATGAGTGCGCCAGCCTTTTCACGGGCAATTGAACGCCTGGATTTGAAAGAACGTACAAAATTGCGTGATATGCGAAGAGGCGCGTGAAAATAAAAATACACCCTTGCGGATGTGTTTTTGTCAGCGGAGAGGGCGGGATTCGAAAATATTCCCCTCAAAGGGGGCGCGGCGACTGGAAAACAAAAACACACCCTTGCGGATGTGTTTTTGTCAGCGGAGAGGGCGGGATTCGAAAACATTCCCCTTAATGGGCGCGCGGCGACTGGAAAACAAGAACACACCCTTGCGGATGTGTTTTTGTCAGCGGAGAGGGCGGGATTCGAAAACATTCCCCTCAATGGGGGCGCGGCGACTGGAAAACAAAAACACACCCTTGTGGATGTGTTTTTGTCAGCGGAGAGGGCGGGATTCGAACCCGCGACCGGATTTAAGCCCGGCACTCACTTAGCAGGCGAGCCCATTCAGCCACTCTGGCACCTCCCCAGGTGCGTTTTACGATTGATATTGTAACCATAATTTCAGAAACGTCAATCGTTAGGCGGAGGGAGTGGGATTCGAACCCACGTTGGCTTTCACCAAACATGTTTTCAAGACATGCGCCTTCAGCCGCTCGGCCATCCCTCCATGGGAATCCGACTTTTGTCGGAGGCGGATGCGATTTTACCATAGGTAAAACCATTTCAACACAAAGGCCGCAAATGGGAAAATATCAAGACATCATCGTTTGCTGAAGTGATCGTACAGAGCAATGGCGACGATGATGCCCACAATTATCATAACGATCATAATGCTTAACATAACGTGCCTCCAAATAGAGTATACGCCTGTCTAATGTAGAATGAACACGGGTCAAAGGAAAAGGTGTAGCTGGTTCCATGAACCAGCTACACCTTTTCCTTGTCACTCAGTAACTGCTCAGGCATAAAAAATATGTAATACTAATAACACTAGCGACCTGACAGTTTCACAAAAGCATATTGATCGGCACGAAAAAGCAGGTAAAGTTGTTTTGCGACAAACCACTTTTCCGGAGCCGACTCATGCCGATCAACGAGACCTATCGTACTTGGATTC
>VGOX01000359.1 GCA_016875755.1 Chloroflexota bacterium | reverse complement strand
CTCATGAACACGCCAGGGAAGTTCATCATCTCGCCCAAGCCAATGATGCCTTTCCATTTCATTGCTTCGGCAACTTCTCGCGGACCAATGGACGAGCCAGGTGTTTCAAGCCCGGGCGCAGAAGGCACGCAGGAAGGCATTTGCACCCACACATGGATGGGCTGTTTCTGCGCTTCATCCACCATCAACTTGACACCTTTGAGACCAAAGACATTGGCGATCTCATGCGGGTCGATGAACATGCCTGTCGTACCACGCACCGCCACGGCACGGACAAATTCCGTCACCGTCACCATACCCGACTCAACATGCATGTGACCATCCAGCAGACCGGGGACGAGATACCGTCCATTCGCTTCGATCACTTTGGTCTTTTTACCAATTGTGTGACTGGCATCCCGCCCAACAAATGCAATGCGTCCCTGCACAATTGCAACATCAGTATTCGGGATGATCTCGCCAGACTGCACGCTCACCCATTTTCCGCCGCGAATGACAAGATCAGCGGGGACGCGCCCCATGGCAACGTCAATAAGCGCAGCGGTCAATTTCGTGGAAGATGACATAATGAGGGCTCCTGTATTTTTGCTTTACCGTTACACACCTGCAAAGTTCTTGACGACCAAATTGAAAACAAAGTAAGCAAGGAACAAAAATGGAGGGATGGCAAGCCCCCACATAAAAATGGGGTCGTCCTGACCAATTGCATAAGCCGACAATAAAACCAAAATGGGCAGCAAACGGATGAAAATCAGATACCCCGTCCATGAGCCAAAGATATATGCAGATGGAATGGCAAACAGCGCCGCAAGGACCATCATGCTCGGTTCGCGCCGCACCAATGCCAAAAGCATGAGCATTGCAGCCAAACCAGCCGTCACCAACCCGGGGATCCCCCTGCTCAGCATCACGATAGTATTAACCACGGTATCCAGTAATGCATCCATTTGAATAAGCCTTTCTAGCCAGCCAGTAAACGTTTGGCGGCTTTGTTGTGTTTTTCGATCAACCTGCCGCGATCCACAGTGACGAGTTGACCTTCTCTAACGATAAATTTTCCGTTCACCACGGTGTAATCCACATTGACAGATTGCCCGAAGACAATGGCAGAGACGGGGTCGTGCATGCCTGTAAATTCAAGGCGGTTCAAATTCACAGCAAAGAAGTCGGCACATTTACCAACTTCGAGACTGCCGATGTCTTTGCGACCCAAGACCGCCGCACCGCCGCGCGTGCCGAGATGCAGGGCTTCACGGGCTGTCATTAATTTTCTATTCGGATCATTCGAAAGGGAATAGCCCGTCAGTCCTTCTTTGACACGGGAGACAAGCATGGCATTGCGGACTTCCGCCAGAAGATGCGAACCGTCATTGGATGCAGACCCATCGACGCCTAAGCCTACGTTGACGCCTGCCCGGCGGTATTCTTTGACAGGAGCGATGCCTGATGCCAAGCGCATATTCGAGGTGGGACAATGCGCCACGCCGCAGTTGTGTTTGGCAAAGACTTTGATTTCCTCGTCATTGACCCAGACCGCATGCGCAAACCAAACATCCTCACCGACCCAGCCCACTTCCTGCATATAGCCGACGGGGCGATGACCGAACATCTGCATACAGAATTGTTCTTCGTCTTCGGTTTCGGCGAGGTGCGTGTGCAAATGAACGCCGTATTCCCGTGCCAATTTCGCGGACTGTTTCATCAAATCAGACGTGACGCTGAAGGGCGAACATGGCGCGAGGACAATTTGCGTCAGCGCACCTGCTTTGGGGTCGTGATATTTTTCGATGAGACGCTGCGAATCTTTGAGGATATTTTCTTCGGTATCCACTACACTGTCGGGGGGCAGACCGCCTTTGGATTCACCGAGGCTCATCGAGCCGCGAGAAGCTTGCAGCCTAACCCCCACTTCCAGTGCAGCGGCAATTTCATCGTCCAGTTTTGAGGCGTTCGGAAAGAGGTAGAGATGATCCGAAGCTGTGGTGCATCCTGAAAGGGCCAGTTCCGAAAGTGCGGTTTGAGTCGAAATAAAAATATCGTCGGGTTGAATCCGCGCCCAGATGGGATAGAGCGTTTTGAGCCAGTTGAAGAGGTTGGCATCTTGCGCGGCGGGGACGGCGCGGGTGAGGGTCTGGTAAAAGTGATGATGCGTGTTGACCAGCCCAGGCACGACGACATGACCTTTGAGATCAAGCACTTCATCGGCAGTTTGCGGAAGTTCACTCGTCGCGCCGACCTGTTCGATGAAGCCGTCACGAATAAAAAGACCACCCTCGGGAATCTCCCGCTGATGGTCGTCCATGGTGACAATATATGCGTTTTTGATGAGAAGAGTTGTCATGGGGTTGTCAATTCGTTCGATAGTCGAATAGTCATATGGTGGAAATGGATTAGACTAGACCAAATTTGTCTGACAACTTCAAGTTTAGCAAAAAAGCAGGCGGATGTCAATTACTACGGATTTAATCCGAACACCGATTTAAGCATTCTTTATACAAAAAAATAAGGCTCTCCCATTTCTGGCGGGAAAGCCTCCTAACATAAAGGGCGTTTTAGGCTTTTTTCCTTCGTACCCTTTGTCTCCTTTGTGTTTGAGAAAATGGATCCTTTTAAGAACTGTAGAGTCAAGAATAATTATTTTGTAACGTATGCCCTGTCCACATTTTCCCAAGGAGAAACCACAAATTCAATGGCATTGTTCAATATCAAAATGTGAACGGGATCAGGCTCCACGAACTGCGCCCAGAACGTCCCATCGTTGATGACAGCGTCCATATTGCTGATCAGGCTTACCTTCGTATTGGCCAACCCCGCATTGTAGAACGTACGGTCACAGATCCCATTGCCCCAATAGATATAGTCATTGGCCGTCACCCACTCCGCAGAAGAATGGACGGACGGTGCTTGCTCCGGCAATGTGATGGTGGACACAAACGCATCCGCGCCATCGCCGATCTGGGTGCGGATCACGTTCCCTTCGCGTTTATGAAGAACTGTAGATTTTTTAGTAACAATGCTAACCGGGTCCATGGAAAAAGTGGACGATCTCGCGTCCACGATCATGTAATGGGGCGTATTTGTGGAATCGCGCACAAAAACAGACCACTCAGCACGAATGCCGTTCACCAAACCTGATACACGATACGCGTTGAGCGCCAGATAATAAGATGGTTCATCTATATCGAGACACCGAACAGGCGTCAGCGAGAGATTAGGCGGAATGCGCAGTTTTTGTGCCAAATTGTCGATTTCAGATGATTTAATTCGGTACACCCAATAGACCGAAGGCGGGTCCATTTCAACTGTGAACTGTACGTGCGGTTGATCCTTCCCAAACGCGATCCTGAGCCCGGAATAGATCGTCATTTGAGAGTACATAAACCTTTTCAGGATGCTTCGTCCCAGCCGCCCAAGCCGGGAAAGCTTTTTGGTCAATACAGGGTTTTCCATAAACAGACTCCAAAAGTAGTATTAATGATCCTAAATAATCATTTCTGAAAATAAACTAGCGACCTGACAGTTTCACAAAAGCATATTGATCGGCACGAAAAAGCAGGTAAAGTTGTTTTGCGACAAACCACTTTTCCGGAGCCGACTCATGCCGATCAACGAGACCTATCGTACTTGGATTC
>VGOX01000358.1 GCA_016875755.1 Chloroflexota bacterium | reverse complement strand
GCATTCCGCGCGAAGGATGGAGTCCCTTGTACGACGCGGGGTTGTATGCTACATCCACAAACCGCATGGTGAGCGGAATATTTTCGAGAAAGCGTTCCACGTAACGACCTTCGACGCGTTCAAAGCCGTCGGGGTCGTCGTCAGGGATGGGCTTTTCGTTGTGCGACCAATTGTCTTTGCCTTCGTAAAAATTTCCGTAGCGGGTTATAGCATGTCCCCATTTGTCGGCTTTTGGCGCGTTCTGTGGGATAAGAAAATAGGGATGGCTGGCTTTGAGATACGCGATGAGTGATTCAGCGCTGAGCCATTCATTGGGCGGACAGTTCTTGAGTATATCGAACAGGAACAAGCGGGCTTCGGGAAATTTCAGCGTGGGCATAATACCAGTCGCCGCACCCCATTGATAGAATGAATCCAATTCGCCCAAGATACCTGTTTTGTAAAACTCATTATTGCTGAAGTCGCGGTATTCATCCAACGACGTAGCGTGGATGAGTGTGTCAAGAATTTGTTTTTCCTGTTTGAGAGGCGTGAGGTCAAGAAATTTATCCAGGCGGGCTTGATTCACTGTGATGAAGTTTTCCAGAAAAGATGGTTCGGAACTGGTGTAGCCGCGATAAACGCCCTTGATGTCGTAGTGAACCAAGCCTAATTGCAAAGCGAGCAGGTCAATGAAATCAATCCATTGCGCGCCGCCAGTTTCTTTTGACGCATTGACCAGTTCAGGGTCGCCCATGAGTTTTGCGATGCGGACAGAATCCGCGCGTGGAATTTCGTTGGTGCGCGTCATGCGCTTGACGCTGTGTTCGCCGACGTAATCGAGATAGGTGAACAGGTCGCGCAGGAGGTCGCGGTCATTGGAGAAGGTGCGGAGTTTTTTTGGGTCGAGGGGTTGGAGTTCCATGGGTCGGGTTTCAGGTGTCAAGTTGTATGCTTTCTTGCACTTGTTTCTTGTCTACTTGTTTACGTGTGTACTTGTCTACTTGCTCTGTGTTGCGTGTTGCGTAAATTAGGAATGAATCGTTTTTGCGACGAAGCCAGTTTTCTTGAGCGTCCGTTCAACAGCAGAGCGGAATTCTGAGGGGAAGGCAATGAATTGTTCATCGAGCAAGACGAGATTTCCTGCCAGTTCGCGCTCCAACTGAACGCGCAGGTTCAAGTCACGGATGCGGGCAATCAGCAGATTTTCATGCAGGATGGTTCTGCCCCATTTCTCGTTAACTGCGACGATGACTTTTTCAAAAGCGGGGATATGCTTTGACAGCCAGAGCGAGAGCGGGGAATTACGCTGTTGCGGGGTGGCGCGCCCCAATTTGATCGGGCTGGGTGCGGCTTGCAATTTATTTTTTTCCACGCTCAGATGGGTCAGGAGGTTGAACAGTTCAAGGTGTTGAATTGGAATCAGCCGCAAATCAATTTTGGCGGAATCAGCTTTAGGCGTGGATTCAACCCAGGGAATAGTATCCGCTAAAAGGTCGTCAGACGCGGTTAAAGTCGATGTAGACGCGAGGCGATAATATGAGGTGGAGCCTTCGGCTTTCAGGCGTGAGAGAAGTCCCAATTCCCAGCCTTGATGCAGGATTTTTTCGGCAGGTTGAATTTTCCCGCCAAAGCAGAAAATTTTGAGCGCGGGGTCGAGGCTTTCGGGTCGCGTCCATTCGCGCGGGGCGAGACTCGCAAGCAGTCGGGAGGCGGCTTCAGTGACGGAGAGCGAGGCAGGGACGCTGGAGTTGGATGTGTTCAGCGACATCCACCACGCGCGCTTTTGCCAATCTTGCAGGCGCGCGGCGGAAAAGGGCTGGTCATCGAGGCAGATCGTGCCGTCTTTAATTTCTATTTTTGTGCGGTCATTGGGGAAGGCTGGATTGCCGCCGATCAACTGCAATAATTTTTTGCGAACGGCGTGGTCGCTCGTCTCTCCAGATTCGTCGCTTGTGATGACGGGCAATAACGGCGGCAGGTAGGGAAAGAATTCAGGCGGTAGGGCAAAGCGCCAGCGTTCCATTTGGACGGTGTCGCGGCGCATTTTGACTTCTGCCATGACAACGATTCCGCGCCGCACGAGATTCTTTTTGACGGCGTCGAATGTGGATTTATATTGCTGGGTGAACGTACCGTAGTAGCGCTTGTTATGTTGCGCGGCGCTGCCATACAAACGCTCGAAGAAGGATACGTCAACTTCGCCAGTTTGATGGAGCAGGTGCAAGGTAATGTTTTCTTCAACGCTGATGTTTTGCAGCGCTTCAGTCACTCCGATGGATGAGACGAAATAACTCGCAAACGATGTGCGCGAGGCCGTCTCGCTGGGGCTAAAGCCGCGCGCCTTGCGAATGGCGTTCAGGTCAGTTTCGGCGAGGTCGGCGCACATCTCGTGCAATAGATTGGAAATAGACATGTGCTGGATTGTATGGGAAGTCGGGTGGGGTGTCAAATAAAGCAAGAAGCCAGAAACTCATTAATGATGAAAGACCCAGCGCTAGTCTGCATGGACTGTTCTCCTCCATAAACCACATAACCTTGATTTTCAGGAACCGCCGTCAACTGCCGCCAGAACACCGTCTGTGCAAATATGCAATTACATTTTGTATTTGTATAGAGATAACGTTCAATCTACAAATTTCAGTGTATCGAATGGTAGCGCTGGAACATAGAATCAAAAGCGGCGGAGAATTCTCCGCCGCCTACGTTGCCGCCTACGCTCGTTTCCTAAACTTATACCCGTATACATGATATATACCCCGTCGGACAGATCCGATTGCGGTTGTGAATTCCATTTTTCGGGTTAATCCTTATATACCATCCAAATTATGGCTGGTATATTTTTGTCTCCGGTTTGAAGACTGCCCATGAAAACCAGAAGTGGTTAATGGAAACAACGGGATTAAGTTGTTTTCCTTGTAACTCGCCCGCAATTGCCTGACTGAGAATATTCCACTCACTGCCTGTTTGTAGATCAAAGGTCTTCCCATCTTTGAATTCAAAATCGAGCACAACACCATCTACAACTCTTGAGTAAGCCACCGCCGCGCCGACATCTCGTCCATCGGCGATGCTGTTGGCATCTAACGCAGAGGCGGTACCCTCTGTCCAGAAGATGACAACTTCGAGATCGCCCACCTTGTCGTTGATCACTTTTACTTCACCTAACACATCGTATGGATAAGCTGTCGTTTCACCGTTTCGATCAATCGTCAGCACACGCGCCATTGGCGGGAGTTGATTCGGCGTGGAGCCATCATATAAAAATGGAGTCTGGTTGATATCGTCGTAGCCGAAGTAGGGGTTGGCGCCGTAGTTGCGGGCATACCCAGTTTCACGCGACAACACTTTCCCATTTGGATATTGTGTTTTGAAATCATTCCATGAGATCATCGCGGCGGGGTAGAACTCTAATTGCGCGCCTGTATATTCTCCAGCTATCGCATCGCCTGTGGCTTGTTGCCACCACGTTTCGGTTTGGCGGTCATACATGATCAGGTTGCTATAACGCAGTCGCCCTGTGGTGCCGAAATCCAATACCTGTCCATTGAATGTACGCTTGAAAGCAATCGCCGTGTTGCACAGCGGACAGAATGAAACCATCAACGGTTCGCCGCCGACGGTGTCATTCACGATTTCATGCCACATCAAAATTT
>VGOX01000357.1 GCA_016875755.1 Chloroflexota bacterium | reverse complement strand
CATCGGTGACGGCGGATTTCTTGCTGTTTATCATCGCTGCACCCATCTCGGCTGCACCGTCCCGTGGGACGCGACCACGCAGAAGTTCGTCTGCCCGTGCCACAACTCACAGTTCGACCAGCAAGGCACTGTAGAAAATCCACCCGCCCCGCGCCCGCTCGATCTCTTCGCCCTCACCATCGAAAACGGCGAAGTCAAAGTGGACACAGGGGACATCATCCAACGCCAAACTTATGACGTTGCACAGGTTGTTTATCCGTAGTTGATATGTCATTGCGAGGGCGGCGCTCTTCCGCCCGAAGCAATCTCATCAATAGGCTTGTAGATTGCTTCGTCGGGCTATCGCCCTCCTCGCAATGACAGAAAGAATCTCATGAACCCAAAATCCCACCTCATCGAATCCCTCATCGGCTTGGGCGCCACCATGCTCATTGCCGCAGGTCTCGGCTGGTATATGCTCAACGAACCGACCCGCATCGTCTCCGCACAGGAAGATGTCCTCGCCGTGCAACTTGACGAAGCCATGACCCTCTACGCCGAAAACTGCGCTGTCTGTCACGGCTTGAACGGCGAAGGCATTGGCGCAACTCCCGCGCTCAATAACCCCGCCCTCGTCACCATGCCCTTTGAAGAGATCCAAAAGACCATCGCCCGCGGACGTTACCAAACCGCCATGCCCGCCTGGTCACTTCTCGATGGCGGTCCGCTCAGTGATTATCAGATCGACGAACTCGTTTTGCTCATTCAATATGGTGACTGGACAGAAACAGGTGACCGCGTGGTTAACCTCGGTCTTGCCCCGCTTGTTCCCTTTACCACCGAAGCCGACCCCGCCTTGTTGGAACAAGTCGGTGCATTGTCCGATGGCGCAACCCTGCAAACCGCCGTGCAACTCTTCGCCGCCAGTTGCGTCTCCTGCCACGGCGCAGATGGTCTCGGCACCAGCATCGCCCCCGCCCTCAACGATGAAGACACCCGCGCAAAAACCGCCGACGAACTCACTCGCACACTCACCTATGGCAACACAGGTACGCTCATGGCAGGCTGGAGCAACACCCTCACCCCCGAAGAAATTTCCGCACTCATCACCCTCATTCAACGCTGGCAGGATGTGCCACTCGGCACCATCCCCGCGCCGAACGTGCCCATCCCCACCACAGAAGAATCCATCGCACTCGGCAGTCAACTCTTCACCACCAATTGCTCACGCTGCCACGGTCCCGAAGGTCAAGGCACGCCACGCGCACCTTCGCTCAACGTCCAATCCTTCTTCGTCGATAAAACTGACCAAGCCATTCAACAGATCATCACCAACGGTGTGCCTGGCACCGCCATGCCCACCTGGGGCGACCGCATGACCGAAGCCGAAATCCAAGCCATCGTCGGTTTCATCCGCCAATGGGAAGCCACCGCCCCCGAAGTCGCCACACTCACCCGTCCAAGCGGCGGTCCGCCGTGGAGGAATAATTCCACAGCCACCACCCAAACCACTCTGTTCGGTTTACTGCCTGTCCCTGCCACGACTCAAAACTTCACAGGTCATGCCGCTGGCAATACACAAACCTCCACCTTATTGGATTGGCGGATTCTCCTCCTTATAGGCATTCTCCTCGCCTCCGCCTTTACCCTCATCTCAAAAGGACTCTCATCCCTCGCCCGCCTCAAACGCTGACCTGAATCGGTTCGGGCGATGATAAGCCTTGTCTTCGCCCGAACTTTTTTCATGCTACACTTCGCGCCATGACAGATCCTTCCCTGCTCCTCAAACGACTGCAATCCTTTGAATTCCTGCGCGGACTCGATGAAGCCGACTTGCGCAACCTTGCAGAAAGCGCTGTGTGGAAGGTCTTCGCGCCCAATGCGATCATCTTTTGGGAAGGCGACTCAGAATCGAATTTATATTTTTTGCAATACGGCTCGTTGAAGATCCTGAAATCCTCAGACGATGGGCGTGAGCAGGTGCTGCGTTTTATTTCTGCGGGTGAGCTATTCAACGAAATTGGCGTGCTCGCAAAGCGCCCCAACCCCGCCACCGCCATTGCATTAGAAGAGTCGGGCATTTGGCTGTTGCCGCGTCAGGCAATGGAAGCGATCATATTGGCGCATCCGCAAACGGCGTTGCAGATCATTGGCAATATGGCAGATAAGATCATCGGGTTGGTGACGCTGGCAGCAGATCTCTCGCTCAAAACCGTGGAGGCACGCTACGCCAAAATTCTGCTCGACCAAGCCGAAGGCGATGTGATCGAACGCCGCCGCTGGACGAATCAGACCGAGCTTGCCGCGCATTTGGGAACCGTGCCCGATGTACTCAGCCGTGTCATCCGCGAGTTGACCAAGGCTGGGTTGATCGAAATGGACAAACAGCAAATTCGCATTCTCAACCGCGCGGGCTTGGCGGAGCGAGCCATGCTTCGGGGAGATTAAGGTTTGGGTTGAAAAACCCGACAAAAGTCGGGGTGTGAAGCGGGGACTTCCATTAAAGTCAGGCATATCAAAGGAGACGATATGTCCGATATCTATTTCACAGACACAAAATCAAAAGCTGTTTTTTCGGCTGAAAGTCCAAAACCACAATTCCTGATCGACACGCCGCAGTTCAAGGCGTTGGTCGTTGGGTTGGAGGTGGGCGGACAAATTCCCGTTCACCCTGGCGAGGCGGCAATGTATCACTTTCTCGAAGGCGAAGGCTTGATGACTGTGGACGATGAAAGTTTTGCCATTAAACCCGGCGTGACGGTGGTGGTGCCAAGCGGCGCGAAACGCGGCATGAATGCGAAAACGCGCATCATCTTTTTAGGTTCCAAAGGAGAAAAATAATGCCAATCCCATATCTACTCACTACGTTGCTTTTCACATTCATCGCGCTCTTCATGGCAGCGGATGCTTCGTTCGTTAGCTTGAATCTTATCGGCGCATTCCCCGCCCTGCGCTGGGTGCGCGTGCATTTCATCACGTTGGGACTCATCTCACAGGTTGTCTTCGGTTTATTGCCGTTGCTGATCGCTTCGCTTTCCAAAAAGCCGCGCCCTGCCATGCGTTGGGATATTTGGCTGACGCTCAATGGCGGTTTCGTCTCACTGATCGCAGGATTCGCCAGCGTCAACCATCCACTGATTCTTACGGGCGGAACGCTGGTGTTCATTGCAGCAACTCTATTGCTCTTTCAACTTTGGAACGTGCGCGGCGGAGATGCACCTGCCAGCCTTAAGTTTTACATCACAGGTATCTTCTACCTGTTGGTCGGCATCATTGTCGGCACAGGCTTGTGGCTGAACTGGAGCGAAGCGCTGTACATTCAAGTACCGCTCGAAGTTCACATCCATGCCAACTCGTGGGGCTTCATGTCGCTGGTCTTTGCTGGCTTGCTTGTGGATTTCATCCCAATGGTTACGGGTCGTCCGCTTGGCATCGCAAAAGAAGTTTCATTTATCTTCTGGGGCATGGCGCTCGGCGCGCTTGGTCTGGTCATCGGTCCGTGGCTGGGCGGCAGCCTGCCTCCGACTGTCTCAGGGCTGATCCTGCACATCTCCGCGACGGTTTGGCTAGTGGTGTTGATGGCTCGCGCGCTCAAAGCCAGTGGGCATTTGGATGGCGCTGGCGGCTGGCATCTACTCGCATCCTATGCGTGGATTTTGT
>VGOX01000356.1 GCA_016875755.1 Chloroflexota bacterium | reverse complement strand
CCGCGCCGACTTGTTCATAACTCAACATGCGGAAGATCTCGCCAAAACCTGGCATGACCTTTTCGAACTTGCGGCTCAAAACATCGAAGGTCGTATCGCGTGGAGAAATGCCCGTGCCGCCATTGAAGAGTAAAATCCGCGCTTCGGTCTGGCAGAAATCCTGCAAGACGGATTCGATCTCGGTGGGTTCATCACGCACAATTCTGTATGCCACTACACGATGACCTGCTTTTTCAACCTGCGCGTGCAAATACAAACCGTTCACATCCGTTTCAGGTGTGCGGGTATCAGAGACGGTGATTACCGCCAGCGGAATAGCGCCCAACCCCTGCGCCTTTTCACGATGCTCAACGGATCCGCTCTTCATTTCAGAAGCACTTGTTTCGTTCATCTTTGTCCTTTTATTAGACCTATTGCATAAGTGATTTTGATTCCTGAAGTTCTACTTCAGGTAATGTTGCCGAAAGTAGAACTTTCGGAGTCCTTTTACATTTTTAAGACTTACGCAAGAGGTCTATTGAGAAATCGGTTCCTTATGAATGCGCAGACGTCCCATGTCGTCGCCACAGCATTTGCAAGATTCCATCTCGATCTTGAATTCCTGCCCGCCGCCACATGACAAGCCGGTTTGTCGGTCTGGCGGTTGTGGCACATGGAACAACGCTCGAGGGTGTAGGTGTAATACTCTCCGTTATCCTGCACATTGCTGACCTGATCGGTCAGCCCGTTGAAAATTTTTGCAATTGCGGGCACACCGATCTTCAACTTGGCGCTCAACGGCAACACCGTAAACGCCAGATCGCCTGCGCCAGCCAACGCGCCGAAATTTCTCAAACCGTTGGCAAACAAAGCCCGCCCCGCCCGTTGCGCTAATCCACGCCCGCCGCGCGGACCGTACATCTGCTCCAGCGCATTCAGCAAAGCAGAAATCTCGGCAAAGTCAAATTCTTTGTTGAGGTTGTCGGGCGGGTAGTTGTCTATGTATTGCTCCAAGCCCGCCAGATTGAGGATGGCATTCAAACCGTTCTTGCCCATCACTTCTTCCAACGCTTCGAGAAAGATCTTGCCCATTTTGTTGGGGTAATAAAAACCACTTTTTACGATTGCCATACGTCCACCTTTTAGGATGAAGAGATTCCCGTCCGCAGCCATTCGAGCAGAGAAGCCAGCGGCTTGGATTCGGTTTGAGAGATTGAATCAACTGCGAGCGCGGAAGTGAAGCGCGTTTCCAGTTCCGCCGCATCCACACCGCCATGCGATCCGATCATCACGATCTGACTCCGTTTTGATTCCTTCTCGCCCCAGGCATCGCCCACCGTCAAACGGATTCTTCTGCCCGCCACATGCAGCACATCGCGCTTGTCGGGGTATTCTGCAAGATAAACCATGCCTTTGGCGCGGTAAATGCTGGGCGGCAATGTGATGAGCGCCTGCCGAAGTTTTTTCAGATCGAACGGTTGGCTGCTCGTAAAACTAAACGTTTCAAACACGAGGGAATGATCGTGCTCATGATGATGATCGGATTCGACGCCCGCTTCATGCACATGGACATCACGCGCTTCAGACTTGATTTGGGCTGGGTCAAACCGCCCGACGCCGATCGCCAACTCAAGCGGAATCCTGCCAAAGGTCGTCTCGAAGCGCCGCGCATTGGAATGGATATCTTGCAGCCAATCGCGCACCACGTTCAATGAATCAGCATCCAGTAAATCGGTCTTGTTCAACACCACCAGGTCTGCCGTGCGAATTTGGTTTTCATACAGTTCCGCCTGTTTGGACGGAAAAAAGGTGTAGAGAAAATCTTCGATCTTTGCGCCAAACTTTTTGCGGGTGGCTTCGCGCGAAAGGATATGTTCCAATGCTTGTTCGGCATCCACTACAGTCAGCACGCTGTCCAACAGAAAATGCGGGCGTGCCAATTCAGAAGCAAAGGTAGTGACGATGCTTACAGGGTCTGCCACGCCGCTGGCTTCGACGATCAGGAAATCAGGTCGGTCGGGGCGGGTCGCAAGTTGGACGGCGGCATTCAACAAGTCACCGCGAATGGTGCAGCAGATACAGCCATTCGAAAGATTGACCGTGTCTTCATCTTTTACGCCCACGATCAACTGCGAGTCGATGCTGACAGCGCCAAAGTCGTTGACCATGACCGCCACACGCAAGCCATGCTCGCCATGCAGCAGGTGATTCAAGAGCGTGGTCTTGCCCGCGCCGAGGAAGCCCGTCAGGATGGTGACAGGGATGGATTTCTTTTTCTCAGTCATTTATTTCGGCATTCCATATTCAGAACGCAGCCTTTCAAAGACTGAGCCAACGGGTTTGTTTTCTTCGTCTTTGGCATGGGCATTTTTTGCCTGTGCAAAGTCGAACCGTTTGCGAAGTTCGTTCGCGTCCACGCCGCCGTGTGAACCGATGACCACGATCTCGTTGCGCGGGGTTTCTTCTCCCCAGGCTTCACCCAAAATCAGGCGCACACGCCTGCCAACCACTTGCAATACGCCGCGTCGGTCTGGTGTTTCGGCAAGATAGACCATGCCTTTGGCGCGATAGATGGTGACGGGCAGGTTTTTGACGATCTCGCGCAAGGCTTTCATATCGAAAGGTTCGTTATTGCGATAGTTCCACGTTTCAAAGACCGTGCTGTGATCGTGGTCATGTTCATGTTCATGGTCATGATGATCTTCGTCGTGCGCGTGGACAATCAACTCATGCTCGTGTTTTTCAGGCGCGTCGTGAACGTGGATATCCTTCGCCTCGCGTTCGGTTTGAGACGGGTCGAAGCGCCCGACACCAAGCGCCAACTCCAGTGGAATCTGCCCGTGGGTGGTTTCAAAAATGCGCGCACGCGGCACGAGAGTCCGCACCCAGGCGCGGACAATGTCCAATTCTTCTTCTGAGACCAAATCCACTTTGTTGAGCACGATCATGTCGGCAGTTTGAATCTGCGCCTTGGCGAGTTCGGCATTTTCACCTTCGAGAGCCGCCACTTGTTCGGTATCCACCACGGTCAAAATGCTATCCACCACCATGTGGTCGCGCAGATTGGGGATCATGAAGGTCAACGCCACCGAAGCTGGGTCTGAAACGCCACTGGTTTCGATGATGATGTATTCAGGTTTGTCTTTGCGAGCCAGCAATTCGATAACCGTGGTCAGCAGGTCATCGCGGATCGTACAGCAGATACAGCCATTGGCGAGGCTCATCATGTCGTTATCTGGCACGCCAACCACCAACTGCGAGTCGATGTTGACCGCGCCAAAGTCATTGACGAGCACAGCAATGCGCAAGCCGTGCTCGCCATGCAAAATGTGATTCAAGAGCGTAGTCTTGCCCGCCCCGAGAAAGCCTGTCAGGATGGTCATGGGTATGGGTTTCATGATTTCTCCTTAAAGCTTTTCTCTACGGGTGCCGGGCAGAGCAAAGCAGTTGGTTTTATTTACGGATCAATGGCACCATCAAAAAGTCGTACATTTGATGCATCATGTCGAGCACGAGATCATCGGTCTTTTCCGGTGTTCCCGCATCAATGGGAGGTTCGGGATGATAGTGCAGCCGCATCATGGCTGTCTGCGCCGCTTCTTCACCACGGATCTCTGCGATCAGCGCGAAACTCATATCAATGCCCGCCGAGACCCCAGCC
>VGOX01000355.1 GCA_016875755.1 Chloroflexota bacterium | reverse complement strand
TCAAAACGGCTATGGTATGATTCATCTCGGTAATGGTGTTGTGGAATTTCTTTTTCGCAAAACAAGATTACCACGCTTTACACCATTACCTCTCTTCTTTGCCATTTCCAGTTAGCGGAAACTAAAGTTATACAATATACGAACAACAATACGCCTTTCTCGTGATGAAGAAGCTTATTACTCAACTTATGGTTTCCGTTGTGCTAAGAATGTAAATCCATAAATTCAGATAAAGTTCGTCGAAGCAGAACCAACTTTCCCTGAATCTTGAACCGCAAAGATGGAGAATGGCACCACCCCATTCTCCATCTTCCATTAACCATCAGTTATAATCCCCTCGCACCAAATCCCGAATCACGAATAGCGAATATCGAATGACAAACTCCTCTTTCCAAGAAATCATCCTCAAACTACAAGACTTCTGGGCATCCAAGGGATGTCTCATCACACAGCCATACTACACCCAGGTCGGCGCAGGGACGATGAACCCTGCCACCTTCCTGCGCGTGCTCGGACCTGAGCCGTGGAACGTCGCCTACGTTGAGCCGTCTGTCCGCCCCGACGACGGGCGTTACGGCGAGAACCCCAACCGCTTCCAACTCCACACCCAATTTCAGGTCATCCTCAAGCCCGACCCAGGCAACCCGCAGGAACTTTATCTCGAGTCGCTCAAAGCCCTCGGCATCGACCCGCGCCAGCACGACATCCGCTTTGTGGAGGATAACTGGGAACAGCCCGCCATCTCCGCGTGGGGCTTGGGCTGGGAGGTCTGGCTCGACGGGCAGGAGATCACCCAATTCACCTACTTCCAGCAGATGGGCGGCGTGGCGCTTGACCCCGTCTCGGTGGAAATCACCTATGGGCTCGAACGCATCCTCATCGCGCTCAACAACGCCAACGCCATCTGGAACGAACCCTGGGGAGGCATCCAGGGCAAGGACTACGGTGCAGGCGTCACCTATGGTGAGATTCGCCGTCAGGAAGAGTTCGAACATTCCAAATACTATTTCGAAACCGCCGACGTCGAACGCGTCCGCGCCATGTACGACCTCTTCTCCGCCGAAGCCGACGCCTGTCTCGCCGCTGGTCTCATCGTCCCCGCGCACGACTACGTCCTCAAATGCTCGCACTGCTTCAACATTTTAGATACCCGCGGCGCGATTTCTGTTGCTGAAAGACAAGCATTCTTTAGAAGAATCCGCGAATTAGCCAAAGGTGTAGCAGTCTCCTATGGCGAACAGCGCAAGGGGCTGGAGTATCCGCTGTTGAAAAAGACCACGGACGATAGACCATCGACCATCGTCAAACCATCGTCCATCGTCAATGCTCCATCGTCGTTCTTGTTCGAGATTGGCGTTGAAGAACTCCCCGCAGATGATGTGGATGCCGCCTGCTCGCAACTCGTGACTCGTATCCCGTCACTTCTCGACGAACTTTGGCTGGACCATAAAGACATCCGCATCTTCACAACCCCGCGCAGGCTCGTTGTTTCTGTAGCCTCTCTCTCCCCCAGGCAGCCCGACCGCGAAGACCTTGTCAAAGGTCCGCCCGCCGATAAAGCCTTGGACAAAGACGGTAAGCCGACTCAGGCTGGCTTGGGTTTCGCCAAGAAAAACAACATCGACCCGTCTGCATTGGAAGTTCGCGAAGAAGGCAGCAACAAATACGTCTTTGCTGCTGTAAAGCAGAAGGGACGCCCGACTCCTGAAGTCCTTGCCGAAGCGTTGCCCAAGTTGGTGGAAAGCATCAAGTTCGAAAAATCCATGCGCTGGAATGACTCTGGTGTTTCCTTCTCGCGTCCGATTCGCTGGTATGTGGCGTTGCTCGGTGACATGGTCATACCGTTTGAATATGCTGGCGTTGTCTCTGGAAATATTTCTCGCGGTTTACGTCCGTATGATTCTCCCGAGATCAAGATTCCTTCCGCCGAAAAGTATTTCGACGTGATTCGGGAAGCGGGAATCATGCTCGATAAAGAAGAACGCAAAGCCGCCATCGTGGAGCAAGTCAACCAGGCGGCGGCATTGATCGGCGGAGAAGCGATCATCGAAGATGGTTTATTAAATGAGGTCACCAACCTGATCGAAATGCCCACAGCCGTCATGGGTGAATTCAATTCCGAATTCCTGTCCCTGCCGCGTGATGTTCTGATCTCGGTGATGAAGAAACATCAGCGTTATTTCCCCATCCAGTCAAAAGTCGAAAGTCAAAAGTCAGGCGAATCCGCGACCTTCGACCTTCGACCTTCGACGCTCTTACCGCACTTCATAGCAATTAGAAACGGCGACGACATCCACATCGACACCGTCCGCGAAGGGAATGAACACGTCCTCGGCGCGCGCTTTGCCGATGCGAATTTCTTCGTCCGCGAAGATGTCAAGCTCAAACTGGAAGAATATCGTCCTAAGCTATCTTCATTAACCTTCCACACCAAACTCGGCTCCATGCTCGATAAATCCGACCGTATGTTGAAACTCGGCGCAGAGATCGGCGGCTTGTTCGGCTTCAAAGACATGCTGCTGATCAAGACGTTGGCGCGTGCGGTCTATCTCTCCAAAGCGGACTTGGTCACGCAGATGGTCACCGAAATGACCTCCTTGCAAGGCATCATCGGCGGAGAGTACGCCCTGCGTTCAGGCGAAGCGCCCGAAGTAGCGCAAGCGATTGCCGAGCAGTATCAAACTGTGCCGCAAAGTAAACCGGGCATGGCGCTCGCCATCACCGACAGACTCGACTCACTTGTTGGCTTGTTCGCAGCGGGGCTGGCTCCCACTGGCGCGAAAGACCCATTCGGTTTACGCCGCGCCGCCATTGGCTTGGTCCAGCCGCTGATCGAACATGATGTGGATTTCAACCTTGCATTGGCGATCAAACAATCTGCCAAGACCCAGCCGATTGAAGTGACCGCAGAAGTGCAGACGAAAATTCTGGAATTCATCGCGGGACGTTTGTCTGTAGTGTTGAAGGATATGGGCTACAAGCATGATATTGTCGAAGCGGTGCTTGCGGAGCAATCTGCCAACCCGGCAGTGGCTGCCCGGGCGGTGAAGCAGCTATCCGCGTGGGTGAAGCGTGAAGACTGGTCATCCATTTTGGATGGTTTTGCGCGCTGTGTCCGTATTATCCGCTCCGCTGGATTAGACGACAAACCACTGACGATAGACGATGGGAAATTTGTCGAAAAAGAGGAACGCGATTTGCACGCAGCCATTCAATTGTCCGCCGTCAATCGTCCAACGTCCGTCGATGAATTTCTTGAGATCGTTGCCAAACTGATTCCATCCATCACTGCATTTTTTGACAAGGTGCTGGTCATGGCAGAGGATGCGAAGGTCAAAGAGAACAGGTTGGGATTGTTGCAAAAGATCGCGGCTCTTTCAAACGGCATCGCAGACTTGAGCAAACTCGAAGGGTTCTAGATCCCTCCGGGCAGGAAGTTCAGTGAATGAAGTTTCTCTCAAATAAATATTCTTCCGGTAATTCTGATGGAGCGACCCTTGGTCGCTCCATTGTTGATGTGCGCCCAGCATGGGCGTTGGCTAGAGGGTGAAAGACCCTTATGGAGGTTGATTGCACCAACCATTAGTGGAAGGCAAGGGCGTTGTCGTGAGGCAAGGTCTGGAGGAAGCCGGAAACAAATC
>VGOX01000354.1 GCA_016875755.1 Chloroflexota bacterium | reverse complement strand
CACCGTCGGACCGTTCCCCCCCGAACAGGCTGAAGTCTTCGTCACCATTGCTACCTATACGTTCCCCATTGTCATGGTGATCGTCATCATCATCCAAAGCATTGAGCTGGTCAAAGCGGTATATCGTTTATTCAAAATGAGTCGCGAAACAAAGTAGGAAATTAAAAAGTGAATGTCACCTCGCAGGTGACATTCACTTTGCTTCGCATGAGATCCTGAAGTGCTACTTCAGGATTTTTTCTTTCTCCGAAAATAGAGCTTTCAGATTCCGTCTATTCAATTGATAAAATGAACTGGTAATGCGGCTGTCCGCCTTCCTGCAATTCCACTTCAAGATTGGAATATTTCTCGCGGATCACATCCGCAATGCGGTTGGCATCCACATGGGTCATGCCTTCGCCATAGAAGAGCGTGACGATCTCATGGTCTTCTGCCTCGGCTTTCGCAAGCAAGTCCTTTACACCCTGCTCCACCGATTCTGCTGAAACAACAAGCTTGCCATCCAACAACGCAATCACCTGACCGTCTCGCACCGTCACCCCGTCAATTTCCACCGAGCGGGTCGCTACGGTGATCTCACCTGTCTTCACGCCGCTCATGGCCTTGCTCATCTTTTCAGCGATCGCTTCCACATCACCATCAGGCAGGTACGAAAGCATCGCGGCTAGCCCCTGCGGGACGGTACGGGTCGGCACGACCTGCACGTTCTTCACAGTTACTTCCTTGGCTTGGTTGGCGGCCATGACAATGTTCTTGTTATTCGGCAGGATAATCACCTTATCCGTAGGCAGGTTTTCGAACGAACCCAAAATATCCTGCGTCGATGGGTTCATCGTCTGACCGCCTGCCACCACAGCAGCAACACCGAGGCTGGCAAAGATCTTGCTCAAACCCTGTCCCGGCGAAACGACCACTACCGCAATATTGCCAGGCTCCACTGGTGCAAACTTGATCTGCGCATTTTTCTGAATGTCATCCATCTGTGCGAGCAGGTTCTCAATGGCAACCTTCGTCACCGTGCCAATTTCCATAATGTAATCAATCGGCGTATAGCGGTTCTCTGTCGGCACATGGATGTGCATGCGATACATCCCCTCGCCCTCGCCCACCTGAATGGACGTGCCCATCTCTTCGAGCTTGCCATAGAATGTAACCAAATCAAGCTCGCCATTCGGCACAAAGTCCACGACCACTTCGTAATCCTGCCCCTCTTCCACTTCTTCCATCGCGCCTTGCAAGTTCATCGCCGACATCGGCTGTACACTCATCGTCGGTGTCTCAAGCGACTCGCCATACACATGCCGCAGCATGCCTTCCAAAATAAAAAAGAGACCTTTGCCACCCGAATCCACCACCCCTGCCTGTTTAAGGACAGGGAGCAATTCAGGAGTGCGCTTGACGGATTCATCCGCCGCCTTGACAGCGATCTCCAAAATCTCGATCGCATCTTTCGCCGACCCGAGGGCTGCTTCTGCTGCGTTGGCAGTTTCTTTAATGACAGTGAGGATCGTCCCCTCGACAGGCTTCACCACACCTTTGTAGGCAGTATCGCGCGCCTCACACAACGCTTTGACGAAAGTTTCTTTATCCAGCACAGCCTTCTCGTGTACGCCACGCGAAAATCCGCGCAGGATCTGGCTGGTGATCACGCCCGAGTTACCGCGCGCGCCCATCAACGCGCCCTTGGAAACCGCCGCCGCCATCTCACTGAGATTGCGTGTGCCCAGGTCCTTGACCTCGTTCCAGGCAGATTGCAGGGTGAGAGTCATATTCGTACCCGTATCCCCATCCGGGACGGGGAACACATTCAACGAGTTGACGATCTGCTGATTGGTGCGCAACCAGGTCAACCCTGCGTCGATGAGGCGTTTCATCGCCTGCCCATCAATGGGCTGCCTGCGAAGTTTTTCCACGCGTGCGGTATCAATAGCCATAAGTCATAAATCTCCTAATCGGTGTCGCTGATGCGCAATCCCGCAATGTGTACATTGACCTCATTGACGCGCAGCCCCAGCGCTTTTTCCACATGGAAGCGAACTGTATTCGCCACGCTATCCGCTACAGAGGTGATGCGTGTCCCATATTCAACAATGACATGAATCTCAATATTGATCTCGCCCTCCTTGTAATGCACGGAGATTCCGCGCGAAGGTTCACGCGTGATCTGTGAGACAATACCATCTGCCAGATTTTTCGGCGCAAGCCCAACCACGCCATAAGATTGCAGGGTGGCATGATATGCAATCGTCGCCACCGCGTTCGGGGAGATATGAATCCCGCCCAGAGAAGTTGTTTCTTCGCCCATAGGTTTCACCTTTTATCAAGTAGACAATTCATCAAAACGCCGACCCGAGGCAAGAAATCATGTCACTGCCTGGGATTTTTTATGCCAATTAATCTTACCAGATTTGAAGCCCAAAATCGGACATACACCTGTAAATTATGTTCTACAAACACCAAAAACTGGAAAAGGATGTTCAAAAGCCGTCAATTGGTCTGGCGGGGAGGGAACTGAATAATCTTTCCTTCCATTTCGGGGGGAATCGGCTGCTCCAACAGGCTCAAAATCGTGGGAGCCAGATCCAAAATATGGACATTGGAGAACTCGCCCGGGGCGATTTCCGGTCCCTTCGCAATAAAAAAGAATTGAGGTTTGTGGTTGCCACTTCGTCCCTCAGGATTTCTCCCGGGTGTGGGCCAGGCGATTCGTCCAAATTGAGGCGAGACAATCGCCCGATGCGTATGCGCAGGTGTATCTGACCAACGGATAATTAAGTCGGGCAGCCGGTGAAGTTTCTCGCCTGCATAAACTTCGCCGGGGCGCATCACATCTTTGACGATCGGCTCGCCTGTATCTTCATCAACAAACGTTTTCAATGCAGCGCTAAACTCATCCAAAACAGCCTCATAGTCATGCGGCTCCACGATTCCCTGCGCTTCACGTCCCTTCAAATTGATGCGGATCCAACCATGCGTATCCGAAAGCAAATTGAATGCCCTGGTCTTTTTCCAATCGTAGCCTGAACGCCAAAATCGCGTCAGCCCGCGCCGAATACGAAATGGCATTTTTGATTTCAGCGCATGTCTCCATCGTAATGGAATGAGCATGCGAAGTTTTCGAAGAATGCTTGAAAAGCGGGAATGATTTTCCTGCCCGCCAGAAATCAACCGCAGCATATCCGGCAGAATGCTTGTACGGCTGCAATTGATTCCCATGCCATGCATGGATAAGACCATGACCATCACATCTGGCCCCGCCGCTTGAACGATCTTCCCCACCGCCTCATCCGCCTCCATTTAAACCTGATGCACGGTCCCCTCCATCTCGTTTTTTTCCTCGCTGGTTAATGGATCCGTCACATTCACCGTATTCCACAATCGATGTCCACTATGATGCAGGGTAAAAACATAGCCAAGGAAGAAATCCCACGTCTCAGTTGTAATTAGCTCAAGAGTTAGGTCGGTAAATTTCTTTATTATTTCCGTCATCAATGCACGGGTTTCAAAAAAGTCCTTTTTGGTTAAAGGACCATAGAAGAGTCCTCTGCAAGAAGCCGTTCATTAATAGCCAAAACTTGGGCTGAAAACCAGCCGGGAGCGTAGCCAGCGCGCCGAAAAAACGAAAAAAGAAACCACGGCGGCGGGTGCTGCGTCG
>VGOX01000353.1 GCA_016875755.1 Chloroflexota bacterium | reverse complement strand
TGCTGAATTTGGCGAGTCAGCTGCACTTCCGTTTCGAGGCGTTCGCGCACCACCATCTCCAATTGCAGCAGGTCATTCTGAATCGCCAGCGCAGCTTGTTGTGCGATCCCCTGAATGATCTCGATACGCCGCGAACGGAATCGGCGTCCATTTTCGGTTTCTTCGATGAGCATGACGCCGAACAGGTCGCTCTTGATGGAAAGCGGGACAGCGATCAGGAGTTGATCGGCATCCATTGTGTGCGCCTCACTCCCCTCCTCAGGCTGGATCTTCAACCAGGCTTTTGGCTTCATTTCAGTCTTTACGGGATGCGTCACCAACGTATTCTGCTCACGCACATAATCCAACAGCGGAAAGACCCCCGCCGTAAACTCGCGCTCGGTCATAATGGCTTCCTCTACTTCAGAGAAACCATATTCCTGCGAAGCCGTGAATGCCTCGCGCTCGGCATCCCAACGATAGAGCGCCACACGCTTCACACCGACAAGGATCGGCATGATACGGATGATCGAAGCGAGAATCTCATCAAGGTCACTCAAACTGACGACTGCCTGCGCAACCTGCAACAACGCCGCGGAAGCGTACGCCTGTTCCTGCGCCGCATCATACAAACGTGCGTTCTCGATGGCAACCGCCGCGTAACTGGCAAAGGTGGTGGTAATTGCCTGGGCTTCATGACCATACCGTCCCGACGTATGATGCGCGAGCGTCAGAACACCCAAGGGTCTGTCACCCACTCGCAGAGGTGCCGCGATCGACGAGTAGGTTTCGTCGTATCCAGCAGTTAAGCCTGAAGGCCACATTGGGTCATCAGGGCGGCGAATGATGGGAGCATCTGCCATGAGCGCTTCTGCCATGGCGTAGGCGGCTTCAGGGTTGATAATGCACACGCTTTCAAGCTTGCTCGCGTCCACACCACGCACAGCAGAGAGACAGAGTTCGTTATCTTGCAGCATCCACACCGCAGAAATATCGACGGGCAGGTTGCGGTCGAGTTCGGTGAGGATGGTTTCGAGCACATCATCCACGCCGACGTTGCTGGAGACCAAGCCTGCCACTTCGCGCAAACTGTCAGAGATCTGACGCCGCCACTGCTCGGAACGGTAAAGGTCAGCGTTGCGGATGGCGGCTACCATCGTATCAGCCACGGCTTCGAACATGATGCGGTCATCTTCGGTGAATGCGTTGATCTTATCCGATTGGATATCAAGGAGACCGACCACACGTTCGTTGAAGATCAGCGGCACACACAATTCAGATTGAGTGTTTTTTGGGGGCAGCGGCGAAGGGACGTAACGCTCATCCTTCGTAACATCGTTGGCAAGCACAGCTTTGCCATTCCGAGCCACCCAGGGCATGATGCCGACTGCGTTATCAAGCGAAATGGAATGTCCCTCCAGCGGCTTGCTGCGTTTGCCGCTGCCTGCTTCGTAGGTGATGATGCGGCGATTGAGATGTACCGTAAACAGGGAGACGTAAGGATACCCAAATTTATCGTGAATCAGATTTGCGGCATCGCGCATGATCTGGGAAAGATCAAGTGTGGAGGTGACGCTCTTGCTGACTTCAGAAACAAGCGTCAATTGCTTCGCGCGTCGGCTCAGGTCACTGTAGAGGCGGGCACTATCCACGGCACGGGCGATATTGTCTGCCAAGGCATGGAGGATGAGCAGGTCATTGGGATGAAAGGCACTTAACTGGTTGCTTTGCACATCCAGCACACCGAGCACACGGTCTTCGATCTTGAGCGGGATGACCACTTCGGATTTGGTTTCGGGCAGGCTGTCGATAAAACGGAAGCGCGGGTCGTTTTGCACATTGTCGCAGACGATCTCTTTACCCGTTCTAGCAGATTCGCCAATGAGCCCCTGCCCCACTTCCACTTCAAGCGGAATGGAGGCTTTTTTTCGTCCCTTGCGCGGAGCAACGGCGCTTGAACGAAAATAAAGTGCGTTGGAATTGGGTTCCAACGTGAAGATGGCGACATAATAAAAATTGAAGGTTTTTTGGATGAGCTCGGTAACGCGTGCGGCCAATTCATTCAGGTTGAGCACATTGGCGATTTGGGCCGAGACTTCACGCACAAGATTCAACTGCTGCAGGCGGAACTGCTCCACTTCAGTACGGTGCGAAGCGAACAGGCTAACGGAAACGATCTGGGCAAAACCCTGCAGCAGGTTCAACTCGTCATCTGTGAAAGCAGGTCCCTTCGGGCGGGTGATCTGGAGCGCTCCCAGCGTAATCCCCTGATCTTCAAGTGGAGCAGCCGCAAACGTCGAGGAAGATGCGTGGCTTTTCGTCCTGCCATTTTTTGTAGAGAGTCTGCCTTGTTTTAAGGCAGTTTTCATCCCCTCTTTGGCGGGTGTGGGCGGAAAGAGGTGTTTTTCGTCCCAATCCGGCAGGCGAAAGAGATCTTCTCGCAGCCAAAGATCTGCCGAGCCTTCGATGAGGCGGCCAGCCATGACAAGGATGCGTTCACGTTGTGCGCTAAGAGAGTCGACGCTCCGCAGTTGTTCCCCCAGGCTGGCAAGTTCGAGCCAGTCCCAAGTTTTTTGAGTTGCGGGGCACATGCGGTCATCCCCTCCGCTTGATCAGGGTGA
Source organism: Chloroflexota bacterium (assembly GCA_016875755.1). Classification (GTDB taxonomy): domain Bacteria; phylum Chloroflexota; class Anaerolineae; order Anaerolineales; family Villigracilaceae; genus Villigracilis. Next base: position 1,057 of record VGOX01000353.1, on the reverse strand, counting down.
GCAGATTGCCTGTTTTGGGATTGGATTCGTATTGAACAGAATCCATGAGTTTGCGCATGAGGTAGATGCCAAGTCCCCCGATCTGGCGTTCGGAAAGGTCTGCTTTTAGGTCTGGTTCCCTGACAACAGACGGATCGAAAGGCTTTCCATGATCGCGCATGGTGATCACAATGTCTTCACCCTGCATGTTGCATGTCAGGTAAATGGAAGCATCCGACACGCCCTCGTAGGCATGTTCAATGATGTTGGACGCGGCTTCGTCAGCGGCAAGTTGAAGGGAATAGATCAACTTATCTGAAAACCCGCCTTCACGCGCAACCTGGGCAACCAGATCGCGGATCTCATCCAGAAATTCAAACCTTGCAGGGAACGTGTAATTTGGCATGATTCAATAATAAAATAAAATGCCGCCTCAGTAATTAAGAATGAGGCGGCATTTCCTGTTTAATTCTCAAGAACGCCCCAGCGTCCCCTTAGAAACTACCAACCGCTTCGGTGGCATTGTCAAATATCTTGAAGAGTTCGGTAAAACCAGCCAATTCAAGAGCTTCACGGATGCGTTCCGGTACGCTGACCAGAACCAACTCGCCGCGATTGTAGCGTTTGCAATTCCTCTGGGTGGCGAGTAAGGCGCGAAAACCAGCACTGGACATATATTCAAGTTCGCTCATATCAATGACGAGCTTGAAACGCCCATTATTATTGGCCTGCTCAAGTACTTTCGAGAATTCAGGAGCCGTGGAGCTATCCACCCGCCCAGTTACCTTAAAAAGATCGCAATGCTTGAATTCCTGAGTTGTAATTTCCAAAATTTCTCCTTCGCCAATGAGATTGGATTTCGTACCGAATGGCAAAATTATATCACGTTCTCGGAAGTGATTTGTACAACAAAATTGCCCCTTTGCAAGCTTCCCATCCTGTTGTTTTTTTTAAAATAAAAGTAGCCCACCTGGGTAAAAAATTATTAACGAAAAGTAGCCCACCAATAGAGTAACTTCGGTACGATAAGTAGCGGAGGTACAAAGGAGATGAAGACGGTGGAAGACTACGAGAAGAT
>VGOX01000352.1 GCA_016875755.1 Chloroflexota bacterium | reverse complement strand
TGCTCCCCCCCGAAGATACTATTGAAGGTGCGCGTGTTACGCGTATTCCGCAAGACCTCACGCAAAATTTCCTCGCCCGCGCTGTGCATTTTGGCAAGTCGGTGCTGGCGCATCTTGCGCTGCATCCCGATTATGAGGTTGTTCACTTTCGTAATATCTGGGACGGCTTTCACATCGCGCAGAACAAAAAGAAATTCGGTTACAAAACGCTGTTTGAAGTGAACGGCCTGCCTTCGATTGAACTCAAATATCATTACCCAGGCTTGGATTCAAATTTGCTCGCCAAGATCAAGGAGCAGGAACTCGCGACTCTGCACCTGAGCGACGCGATCATCTGCCCCTCACGGGTGACACGGGACTACATCGCCTCGCTCGGTCTTAACCCTGAGTCTTCGCTCAGGACACGCCGCAAGCTGGTGACGGTTATCCCGAACGGGGTCAGCCCTTCAGATTTTTCCGCCACTCCTTTGCCCATCCGTGATGGACGTGAGCCTGTTTTGCTGTACATCGGCACTCTCGCCGATTGGCAGGGCTTGGATATCGTCATCAAAGCCTTGCCGAAAATTATTGAACAGCGAGTCGTTCGCCTTCACATCGTCGGGCGCGGACGTTCCCGTCAGCGCAAGATGTTGGCGAAGCAAATTCGCAAACTCGGTTTGGAAGCGCATGTCATTGTCCAGCCCGCTGTGCCGCATCATGAAATCCCCGCCCTGATCGCGGATGCGGATATTTGCGTCGCGCCGCTCGGCTTGAACGACCGCAACGTGACGCAGGGAGCTTGTCCAATCAAGGTGCTGGAATACATGGCGGCGGGACGTCCATTACTGGCATCGAACATGCCTATCGTGCGCGAACTCGTCCGTGAAGATGTGGACGCTTTGTTATTTTCCCCGAATGACCCCGATGACCTGGCGCGTCAGGCGCTGGTATTGTTGAACGATATGGAATTATCAAAACGCTTGGCAGACTCTGCTTCCCAGCGCGCGCTGACAAAATTTACGTGGCACGAGTCGCAGAAGAAGTTGGGGAAGGTGTATGAAAGGCTCGTAAATCGTAAATCGTAAATCGTAAATCGAATTATGGGGTAAAGATTCTTTCCACTTCCTGCGGTATTGGCTTTGGCATTCCTGTTTTTGCATCCACAAAGACCCAGTCCGATTCGCCTTTTACCAGCGTTTTTCCGTCGCTTTTGCGCACAAATTCATACATGCGCAATGAGCGCACTTTGCGGAGATTTTCCACCCATGTACGGATTTCGATCTCTTCGCCTTCGAATGCGGGCAGAAAATATTCGATGCTGTGCTTGCGGATGACCCACGTGGAGGCAGGTCCCTGTGCCTCGATGCCGCCGATGGAAGCGTAATGTTCCACAGCGATGTCCTGCATCCATTGTACATAGGTCACATTGTTGACGTGTCCATTATCGTCAATGGCGGAGTTTGGGATGATGATGGTTTTTGTGTAAGTGGGGGAGATGGGCATGGGTGAATTTTACCGAATAAACGAAAGCAGCAATCCCGTCAACGCGCCGCCTGCGATCAGCCAGGTGGAGTTGATTTTGTAACGCAACAAGAGGACGAGTGAAACGACGGCGATGAGGGCAGTCGGGAAATCTGTCAGCGATGAGAAAGCTAACTGGAAGGTCACAGCAGCCATCAGTCCGAGAGAGGAGGCGTTCACTCCATCCAGTAAACTGCTCATCCAAACCGAGTTGCGGATTTTTGGAATCAGCGGATTGGAGATCAGAACGAAAATGAAGGAGGGCAGAAAGATGCCAAGTGTGGCAAGCAGTGCACCCGATGTGCCGCCGAGCAGGTAGCCGATAAAGGTGGCGGCAGTGAACAGCGGACCTGGTGTGACCTGCCCGATGGCAACTGCATCGAGGAGTTGTTGGTCGGTCAGCCAGCCGAGGCGCAGGACAAAGTCGTTGCGCAGAAAGGCGAGCAACACGTAGCCGCTGCCATAAAGCACCGAGCCGATTTTGAGGAAAGTAAGAAAGAGGGTGGAAAGATTGAAGGGGATGTTTTGCGCAAGAGCAATCCCGCCAAGTGGAATGAAGATGGCGGGGTTTATTTTTTGAATTCGTTGTATGTTTACGGTCAACATTACGATCAAGCCGCCCGCAAAAAGTAGCGCGATCTCATTGAAGCCTAAAAAGTAGAGAATAAAAACTGCCGCACCCGCCAATATGCCAAGTTTGTTTTTGAATGCTTTTCTGCCAAGCATCCACAAGGCTTTTGCGATGATGGCGATCACTACGGGTTTGATACCGTACATCAGCCATTCGAGTTGCGGTGTGGTTCCATATTGGACGTATAACCAGGCTAATAGCAGTACGATCAATGCGGCGGGTGCGATGAAGCAAAACCCGCCCGCGAGCAAGCCAAGGTAGCCTGCGCGCCGATAGCCGATGTGAATTGCCATCTCGGTAGAGTTGGGACCGGGGATCAAATTTGTCGCGCCGAGCAGGTCGAGGAATTCTTCGTCGGTGAGCCATTTGCGGCGGACGACAACTTCGGCGTGCATGATGCCGATATGGGCAGCGGGTCCGCCAAAGGCTGTGAAGCCAAGTTTGAGGAAGAGTGCAGCGACTTCGGTCAGGTTGGACATGCAGGTAATTGTAATGTCTTCCCCCAAACGGGGGAGTTGGATTTTTTCTTTCAGGTTGATACAATAACTCCATTGTATTTTATTCCCAAAGCGGTCTCAAATTGCACTTTTGAGAAGAGGGAAAACACAATTTGAGATCATGGGCATTATATTGACAGGAGAGATATAAATGGAAATTTTTGCTGGCGCTTCAGTTTTGATGACCTTGTTGATTTTGGTGTGCAGCGGAGTGTTTACACTCGCCATCGTTGGTGGTGTGGGATTTTTGATCTACAAAACGTTCGGGAGCACGTTTAAAAGCATGGCTGGAAATAATGCCTTGTTGAAGACGGGTGTTTCAGCCCCGGCGACAATTTTGAGTGTGGAAGATACCGGCGTGACGATGAATTACAGCCCACAGGCACGCCTTACGTTGCAGGTGACCCCTGCGGGGCGCCCCCCGTTTCAGGCGGTTGCTACAGCCTTTGTTGGGCGGATGCAGATCGGCATGATCGTCCCTGGCGCTTCGGTGATGGTGCGTTATGATCCGAGTGACATCAGTAAGGTGGCGATTGAATCCATTGGCGCGCCTGGAATGAGCGGAATGGGTTCTGCGAATGTTGCTGTGGTGCAGTCTGCAATGCTGGCGCAGGATCAATACTACAATGAGCTTCGCCAGCGCGGCGAAGAAGCCAAGGCGATGATCTTGACGGCGCAGGATATGAACATCCGTGTGGAAGGCGGCGGCTCGATGTTTCGCATGACGCTTGAGGTGACGCCGCGTGTGGGCGAGCCATTCAAGGCGGAGACTCAGGCGGCAATTGGTGACAGCGCGCGCGAGAAATATTCGATTGGAAGGATGGTCTATGTCCGTTATGACCCGTCGAATAAGGCGCAAGTCGCTTTGGATCGTGCGGCGTAAAATTTTTTACTTACAAAAAAGACGCGGAGAATTTTCTCCGCGTCTTTTTTATTGTGCGCCCAGCATGGGCGTTGGCTAGAGGGTGAAAGACCCTTATGGAGGTTGATTGCACCAACCATTAGCGGAAGGCAAGGGCGTTGTCGCGAGGCAGGGT
>VGOX01000351.1 GCA_016875755.1 Chloroflexota bacterium | reverse complement strand
CACAATCTATAAATTCTCAGCCTGTTCTCCAAGCATTTGTCTCAAATGGACACACCCAATATGCACAATTACCTCTGGTTGTCTGATTACCTTATAACTCAAATGAAACGCTCCCAAATCAATTTCGGTCACCTCGCCCATTTGGAAGGTGAAATTTTTCTGCCTGCGAAAAATCGTGCGCACAGGCTGCGCGATCTGCGAAGGCAGCAAGCCCGCAATCGCAACCTGATACAGTAGCGGTTAAAAGAGGTGGTGATTATTTTTATCGATGAGTGTAATGCGCACGGGGGCATTCGCAAGTCCGCGGGCGGTTTCGATGCCTGCAAACCCTGCGCCAATGATGACAATATGCGGAATTTTCTTTGCGTTCATAATGACCTCTTTGGTTGACAAGTAATTGTGAAATTTATCACCATTATTGTAACCAAAAAGGTCTTATTTGTATATATTTTCACAATAGAATGTTAGTACTGCCCCACTCATAGAAAAGCCTCCCGCTTCAAACAACGGGAGGCTTGATACGAACCCTCGAGCAGATACTACCGCCAGAAATTTTGCGTCAACGGCAACAGACGCAACGCCACATCCAACAGCAAGCCGAGCATGAAGAGTGAGCCGAAGGCGCGGTTATTGCGGAATCCGATCGGCGCAAAGTAGAGAGGCCATCCGCCCTGACCTTCGGGGAAACCTTCGGGACGGGTATCAGGCTTGGGCTGAGTCAGAGGCGGGATGCTTTGTCGCAGGGCGGGCAATGCAAAGAGGACGATCAACATCACGGGGGTGAAGAACTTCGTCGCGATCAAATATCCCGTGAAGAGATACGGCAGCACCATCATGGCAATGACGGTGTAACGTGAAATCTTTTCGCCGAGCACCACGGGCAGGGTGTAGATTTTTTTGGACTGGTCAATTTTGATCTTGTCGATGTGTTTGCCGAAGATGACGGTGGTCACGCCGAGAACGTAGGGCAGGCTGGCGATGACGACTTCCCAATTCCAGTTGCCAGTGAGGACGAAATAACCGCCGCCGATCATCAGCGGACCCCAGACCATGAGCACGGCCACTTCACCAAGGGCAAGTCCCTTTAGGGGCCAGGTGTAAAAGAGGACGAAGAACGAGCCAAGCCCAAGCAGCACCCAAGTGGTGGTGTTGAATTCGGTCTGCCAGATCAGGTACAAGCCTGCGAGCATGGCGAGAATGCCCGTGACAGCGAAGTAGGTCAGGTGCTGGCGCTGGGTCATCAAACCCGAGGCAACGGGCTGCGCACCGTACATGGTGCGGTAGTAGTTGTCCTTGTCCACGCCGCGGACGAAGTCGGTGTAGTCGTTGAAGATGTTGTTACTGGCATGCGCCATGATGAGACCAAAAACCAGCGCGAACCACGGCAGGAAACTAAACGCGCCATCACGCCAGGCGAACAACCCTGCCAATGCCGCGGAGATAAAGGTCATGATGAGGACAGCGGCGCGAGTGGAAATTAACCATTTGGAAATCACATCGAGGCGATCCCATTCATCCTTGGATACTTCTGGAATCACATTCAACGCTTTTTTCCACATTGCAAAGTTCATTTGAACACTCCTTGAAAAATTTTCGTGATTATACCCAACGCGGTCACAAATTGCGCTTTTTTTAAGGGAAAGCACAGTTTGTACCCCATGGGCATGATATGACCGTGGGCATTATATAACCAATTCGATGGGATTCCTTGAAATTGGAAGATCCCTACCCTTCCCCAGGTTCAGGGACGGGGGCAACGGGCGCGCGATGCGCCATGATATTTTCGACCCAGAAAATGACAAGTGCCAGCCAGACGATGCTGAAACCGATCAGACGGGTGTGGTCAAAAACTTCCTTGTAAACAAAAACGCCGATGAGGAATTGAATCGTCGGGGCGAGATATTGCAGGACGCCGATCATATTAAGGGGAATCTGCTTCGCGGCAGAGGCGAACATGAGCAATGGAATGGTGGTGACGATACCTGCGCCGATGAGCAACAGGTCAACGGTGAGACCAGCTCGCAGGAATGCACCAGTGTCATTGAGTTGCACTACGGCAAGGTAGATCAATGCAACAGGGAAGACAATGCCCGTTTCGAGAGTCAAACCATAGACAGAGCCAAGAGGCGAGAGTTTCTTTACCAATCCATACAAGCCGAAAGAGAAGGCGAGCGAGAGAGCGATCCAGGGCAGGCGTCCGTAGGTGTAGGTGAGATAGGCCACGCCGATGGCGGCAAGCGCCACAGGAATCCACTGTGTTGGGCGCAAACGCTCACGCAGAAAGATCACGCCAAACAGGACGCTAAGCAGCGGATTGATGAAATATCCTAAACTGGTTTCGACGATGAAATCCGCATTGACACCCCAAACATAGATCAGCCAATTGATCGAAAGCAAAACGCCCGCAACCGCATAGATGCCGATGGTCTTGCCGTGAAACGCGAGCGAGCGAAAATCATGCCACTGGCGTGAGAGTACGATGTAGATCATCAGCAAGCCAAACGACCAGCCGATGCGATGCCCCAGCAATTGCAGGGCAGGGACTTGCTGTAATAACTTCCAATAAATGGGGAAAAATCCCCACATTGCATACGCGGCAACACCACTCAAAATGCCTTTATTCATTCTTCTCCTTTGGTTTTCAAAACCACAAAAAAATGACCTTGCCGATTCGAGAACAAGGTCATCAGTGAAAGCAGGATTATATTTACAACTTTCTCAAAAACCACTTACCAGATGCCACTTCATTCACATCACGGGCAAAATCGCCAGCGGTGGGATAACGATCATTCGGGTCTTTTGCCATCGCCTTTGCCACCACCTCCTGCCATGCGGCGGGGATGTTGGATTTTATTTGCCGCACATCAGGGATAGGCAAATCCACATGGGCATTGATCAAGGCAGTCGTTGAGTCGCTCGAAAATGGATGCTGCCCCGTCAATAAACGATACAAGACCACACCCATTGCATATACATCCGAGCGGCCATCCACCGCTTCACCCTTGACCTGTTCAGGGCTCATGTAAGCGGGAGTTCCCACCAGCCACTCCCCTTCATCATCGGTGATCGGTTTCGATTTTGCGATCCCAAAATCAGAGAGGAAAGCCTCTCCCACAGAATCGAAAAGAATATTAGACGGCTTGACATCACGGTGAATGATATTACGCGCATGCGCCGCATCCAACGCCTCTGCCACACGTTTGAGAATGTGCGCCATTTCAGTGAGCTTGATCTCCCCTTTGGCGAGACGGTCATCCAGGCTGCCCTCGGACATATAACGCATCACAATATACGGTTGTTTTCCATGCCAGCCAAAATCGTATACAGGCACAATCGCAGGATGCTCGAGCGCGGCGATCACTTCCGCTTCGCGCTGAAAGAACTCACGATACACATCATCCAGAGTGCGGCTGTACATCAAAACCTTCACCACCACCTGACGCTGAATGTAGGGGTCACGCGCCAGAAAGATGATACCCATTCCGCCCTGTGTCAATTCCCGTTCCACTTCATACCGTCCGATTTGGGATACACTCATTGATAAATAACCTGTCTAATTGGGATGGGCGCAAGTATAGAGCAAATCAAGAGATATGACAACGATTAATCCCAATCGATGACCTGACGGCCTTGAAAACCCGCCTCGATCTCGTGCCAAAACTGGATATT
>VGOX01000350.1 GCA_016875755.1 Chloroflexota bacterium | reverse complement strand
AAGCCGTGCGCATGTCTGGCTATCGTGACCGCCTTTCGCATCACTTGAGCGTTGGGGAGAAGAAGCGCATCGCGATCGCCACCGTGCTTTCGATGAATCCCAGCCTGTTGGTGTTGGACGAACCCTCGGCAGGACTCGACCCCCGCGCCCGTCGCACGCTTATCAATCTGTTGCGTGAATTGCCGATCACGATGCTCGTCTCGACTCATGATATGAGACTGGTACAGGAACTATTTCCGCGCACGATCGTGATGGACGAGGGCCGCGTGGTTGCAGATGGCTTAACGATGGATATACTAGAGGATGAATCCTTGTTGACGGCGCACGGGTTGGAAAAGCCGTAGATGCCAATTATGAAGTGTTTTGTATTTAGTATCTTAACCAGATACTAAATACAAAAGCGCCCCTGATTCCTCAGGGGCGCTTTTACTATCAAACTACTACTACTACTACTACTACTACAGTCCGGCGGCTTTCTTCAAAGCAGCAGCCTTATCTGTCTTTTCCCAGGGGAGTTCAATGTCGTCGCGGCCGAAGTGACCGTACGCGGCGGTGTTGCGGTAGATGGGTTTGCGCAGGTCGAGGTCACGCAGGATCGCGCCGGGGCGCAAGTCAAAGTGCTCATTGATGAGTGCGGCGATCTTCTCGTCTGCAATTTTCGCAGTGCCGAAGGTCTCCACGTTGACGGAGAGTGGGTGAGCGACGCCAATGGCGTAGGAAACCTGCACTTCCACACGGTCAGCCAGACCTGCAGCGACCACATTCTTTGCCACATAGCGCGCGGCATATGCAGCGGAGCGGTCCACCTTTGTGGGGTCTTTCCCGGAGAACGCGCCGCCGCCATGACGGCCCATGCCGCCGTAGGTATCGACGATGATCTTGCGACCGGTCAAGCCTGCATCGCCCATCGGGCCGCCAACCACGAAACGTCCGGTCGGGTTGACATAGATCTTCAGGTCGCCATCCACCAATTCCTTGGGCAGGATGGGGTTGATAATGTGCTCGATCACACCCTTGCGGATCTCTTCCTGTGAAATCTCAGCCGCATGCTGGGTCGAGATAAGGACGGTATCAATGCGCTTTGGCTTGCCGAAGGCATATTCCACAGTGACCTGACTTTTCGCATCAGGACGCAGCCAGGGCAGGGTTCCGTTTTTGCGAACTTCGCTCTGGCGGAGGGTGAGTTTGTGCGCGAGGTAGATCGGCAGGGGCATCAGGGTGTCGGTTTCGTTACAGGCAAACCCGAACATCATGCCCTGATCGCCTGCGCCGATGGCTTCTACTTCGGCTTCGGTCATCGTGCCGTCTTTGGCTTCGAGTGCCTTGTCCACGCCCATGGCGATGTCACCGGACTGTTTGGCGATCGCAACCAACACGCCGCAGGAATTTCCGTCAAAACCTTTTGCACTGTCATCGTAGCCGATCTCGTTGATGACCTTGCGGACGAGTTCATCGTAGTTGAAAACAGCGTTGGTGGTGATCTCGCCCAACAGCATGACATAGCCTGTCTTTACGGCAGTTTCACATGCCACACGCGAGCGGGGATCCTGCTCGAGGCATGCATCCAACACGGCATCTGAGACTTGGTCGCAGATCTTGTCGGGGTGTCCTTCTGAAACCGACTCTGATGTAAACATCAGGCTGGGGGAGGACATAAAGGTGTTGCTCATTTGTTTTTCTCCTTGAAAATTAAATTGCCCTTTCAGACATGCAGAAAGGGCAATACAGGTAGTACATTTGTTACCCTCTCATCTTCCAGCATATCCTGTCGGAATTGGCACCGTGTTCAACTTTCGTTGACCGGTTGTCGAGGCATCGCAGGGCCGTTCCCTCCGCCTCTCTGGATAAGAGCGTCTTTATGGGACTATTGAATTGTAGCGCGATAATACCATAGCAAAAATTACGAGTCAAATAAAAACAAGCCGTCAGGTGGGTACCCGGCGGCTTGTTTTGAAACAGGTTACAGCTTAGTCTGAACCGCAGCGGAAACCGATCTTGGGTGAAAAGTCACCAAGATAGCTCTGGGAGTAAATATCCGAAGCCTGTGGGTTCGATCCAAGCACTGAGGCGCGGTTGGCGAGACGAATGTCTTTGAAACCATCCTGGAAGGTGCCGCCGCGCACAACACGGTTGAAGTAGGTGCTGCGAGCGCCAGGCCCGGGCGGGTTCACGGTCACACCCTTTTCGTAGTATTTGGAGTCGAAATAATCTGCGACCCATTCAGCCACATTACCAGACATATCCAAGACGCCGAATGGGCTAGCGCCTGCGGGGAAACTTCCAACCTGCGTGGTATCGCCCACGTAGTAATTGAAGTTACCGAACGAGGAATCAGGGCGGGTGTCGCCCCATGGGTAGGTGCGGTAGTCGGTGCCGCGTGCAGCGTATTCCCATTCCGCTTCGGTTGGAAGGCGGCGGCCTGCCCATTTGCAGTAGGTTTCTGCCTGAAGCCAGGTCACATACACTACAGGGTAGGCGTCAAACTCGGGATTGTTGAAGTATGAATCACGGGTTTGTGAGGCAAAGCGTTGCGGCGGTTCACAAGCACCAGCCTGCACACAAAGTGTATACATACCATTGGTTACTTCCAGTTTGTCGATCCAGAAACCTTTCATGGTCACGTTGTGAGCGGGTTGTTCGTCCACCTTCACATCAGCGTCCATGCCGCCCATGCGGAATGTGCCATCGGGAACGTACACTTGCGGCATGCCATCGACAGAGGAAACGCGTTCTTCACCTGCATTACCACCGGATGTCTGCTCTTCTGGAGCATTCATCGACGGGGGGGTATTGGTGGGGAAAGCCGTCGGAAGGGGGATTTCAGTGGGCTGGGAATTCCCCGCGCCACAGGCTGAGGCGATCATCGCCACAATAGCCAAAATAGGGATTAGTTTTTTCATGTTCATAAAAGAAGCCTCCTTGTGTATGAATACAGTATATGGGTGTAGGACTAATTTCCTAATCCCCCAAAGGTAACATTCTGGTTATATTTTACGACCTTTTGTGACTTTTTAGCGTATAATCGGCTTACATCTTTGTTAGCAGGTCCTAGAAAAGAGAGAAATGAGCCACCCGACCTCCACCCCAGACCAAAGCACACCCCGAGTTTTTATCGTCTGTGACCAGGACGCCACTGCGCCCATTTGGGGATATATCATCCGTGAAAAGGGGTTGATCGCCATCCTTGAAACCTCCACCCAGCGAGCCATGGACCGTTCTCCGGAGGAAATTCCAGACCTTGTTGTCATCGACGTAAATACGCCTCATCCCGAACGGATGGGTCTGTGCCGCAAATTCCGATCCTTGAGCGCCAGCCCGATCCTGCTTTTCCTCCCCACCAACAACGAAGCGGAGATTCTTGAAGCCTACCAGAACGGTGTCGATGAATGTGTGATCAAACCCATCAGCCCTGCCATTTTCCTCGCCAAGATCATCGCCTGGACTCGCCGCAGTTGGAGCGAACCCATGCGACCGCGTCACACTGGGCAGTTGCAACTCAACCCCTCGCACCGTTCCGCGATCGGTAAGAACAAAAGCGAGATCAAATTAACCAACCTCGAATTCCGCCTGCTCCATCTTTTAATGAGCCGCCCCGGCTACGTCTTCCCTGCCGAAGAGATCATCGAAACCGTGTGGGGCGCTGAAGGCGATATTGTCCTGCTCAAAAATGTTGTC
>VGOX01000349.1 GCA_016875755.1 Chloroflexota bacterium | reverse complement strand
GCTGTTCATTCAGATTTCAGCATTCGCGGCGCGAAGGGCAACGTGTATGTCAAAAAAGCGAATAGCGACGTCTCCATTCGTGATGTGGATGGGAGCGTGATCCTCGAATCCATTGCCGATGACCTCGCCTTGCGTGATGTACGCGGCAGTGTCAGCGCGAATGTGGCGGAAGATGTGGTCATGTACCTCAATCCGCTGGCAGGCAATACCTACAACGTAACCGCAGGCGACGATATTTTATTGGTCATGCCGCCGAAGGCAAACGCCACCCTCACCCTCAGCGCCGACGAGATCAATTTCGATTGGAAGGGTGTGGAGGACGATGAAGATGCCACCAGCCGCGTAGTAACTCTTGGCGATGGCTCTGCCACCATCACATTAAGTGCGGGCGGTGACATCCGTGTTTCCAATCGCTCCGATGCAGGTGAGTCGGCGGAGGATTTTGGCAATTTTGCAGGCGTCGGCATGGATTGGTCTGGCTTTGGCGAGCGTATTTCGCGCCGCGTGGAACAGGCAACCGAACGCGCCCAACGTAAAGTGGAAGCGGCTGCTCGGCGCATCGAGCAAAAGACTCGCGATGCCGAACGCCGTGGTCGTGGCAGGACTGCGTTGGAGATCGGGCGTTGGGGTTGGGATTTTTCTCCCAAGGGTGTGCCGATGCCGTCGAAACCAAAGACTCCTGTTTCTGAAGAAGAACGCCTGACGATTTTGAAGATGCTGCAAGAAAAGAAGATCACGGCTGAAGATGCAGAAAAACTGCTCGCCGCGCTTGAAGGAGGTTCTTAATGTCATCGGAAGAGCGCAAGAAAATTTTAGATATGGTTGCTGATGGCAAGATCAGCGCGGAGGAAGCCGCCACGTTGATGCGCGCCCTGGACGATGACTCTGCCGAGGCGGAAGTTGAAGTCTACGAAGCAGTATCAGGCATGGGCGGAGAAAGAAGCGATGCGCCCGAATTCGAGGAAGTCCGCAGGCGGGCGCGGCGCTTTTCGGGCGCGTTCCTGTGGATCGGCATTCTCTTCACCGTGTTCAGTGCGTATGGCATGTTTGCTGTTCAAAAAAGCGCAGGCATCAATTTTTGGTTTCTGTGTTTAGGCGCGCCGCTGACGCTTGGCATTTTGATGACGATCATGGGTGCTGGCAGCCGCACCTCGCGCTGGATCTATGTGAACGTGGACCGATCCCGCTCCAAAGACCAGGATGGACCGCGAAGAATCACCATTGCGCTGCCGCTCCCGCTCGGACTTGTGGCGTGGTTCCTGAAAACATTTGGTCGCCGCATCGATAAACTACGCAACACGAATGTGGATGAAGTTGTTGCCGCCATTGCAATGGCGAAGAATATTACCGAACCGCTGATCATCCATGTGGATGATGCTGACGATGGGGAGCGGGTGCAGGTTTTTATAGGATAGAAAATGGAAACCGTTAAGAAGAAACCTTTATTGAGCGGATTGCTGATCCTGTTTTTGGCAGCGATGGTGTTTGCCAACATCGGCGGAAATATGTATGGTCCGTTGATGCCGCTCTATCTCAAAGATCTGGACGCTTCGATCACACAGATCGGCTTGTTCTTTACGCTTTCACAGATCGTGCCGCTGGCGCTGCAAATTTTGGGTGGCTGGGTTTCAGATACGCTGGGGCGTTTGCGCGCGATCGCCATTGGAAGTGTGTTCGGTGTGATCGGCTTCATCCCGCTTGTGCTGGCGGATTCGTGGCAGTGGCTTTTGCTGGCTGTGGCGGTTGGTTCGGTGGCGCGCGCGCTGGTGGGACCGAGCTTCGATGCTTTCATTGCAGAACATTCCAGCGAGGAGAATCGCGGCAAAGTCTTCGGTATTTCGCAGGCGATCTTTATGATCGTCTCTGTGCTTGGTCCGCCGTTGGGCGGCTGGCTGGCTGGGATGTATGGTTTCAAGTTGATGCTGTTGGTGGCGGGCATTTTCTACTTAATCGCCACTGTGATCCGTTTGGGCATGGCACGCGAAGCGGCAAAGACTGCCGTGGTAAAGAAAGATAAGCTGACCTTTTCCGGGTTGAAAACAAACCTTGCTGCAATGTTCGTGTTGATCTTTTCGGGTGGACTCATAACCTGGATGCTGTTAATCGACGGTTTGCGCGATATTTCCTTCCAATTCTCTGAAAATCTCTTTCCCGTTTACATGCAGGAATTCGGCGGGCTGGGACTTCAGCAGATCGGTTGGGTGATGTCCTTCTTTGGGCTGGCGATGATGTTGAGCACCATCCCTGGCGGCTGGCTTTCGGATAAGGCTGGCGAGCGGGTGGGCATTGCGACGGGCATGATGTTGTTATCTGCATCGCTTTTCTTTTTGGTGAGCATTCCCAGCGGTCTGCAAAATCAGTGGTTGTTTTATGTCGGCTGGGGTATTGCAGGGGTTGGCGCGGGGATTTCTGGCCCTGCATACCAATCGTTGATCAGCAAGGAGGTGCCAGAAAAGAACCGCGGCATGGCATTTGGTTTGTTCAGCACCAGTCTGGGACTTGTCTCCCTGCCTGCCCCGTGGATCGGTGCGCAGATGTGGGATCGTGTGGGCCCGACGTTCCCATTCACGATCACAGCAACCGTTTTGTTGATTTCGGTCATCCCGATCTGGTTGAAGTTCAAAACGCCGAAGATCGAAGAGGCAGTGACGGAAGAAGTTGTCCCTGCGGCGGCGGATTGAGTGATGAAGAACGAGTGGTAAGTAGCAAGTGATAAGTGGTAAGTGTGAAGTGATTGGCAGGAAAAAATCCGAAAGGAGATAACGAACATGGCGAACAGCGAAGAAAGAATGAAGATACTGAAACTGATCGAGGAAGGCAAGATCAGCGCGGAGGAGGGGGCGAAATTACTCTCAGCGTTGAGTGATGCCTCTCGGGGCATTCCCATGCCGCCCCGTCCGCCTGGTGCGCCTGGTGGACCCGCCCGTTGGCTGCGCATCCGTGTGACGGATACTCGCACCGGGCGCTCGAAAGCCTCCGTCCAAATCCCACTGGCATTGGTGGATGCAGGCATGAAGATCGGCGCGCATTTTGCGCCTGAGGTTCAGGGCGTGGATATGTCCAATGTGATGGAAGCATTGCGTATGGGTGTGACCGGCAAGATCATCGACGTCACCGACGAGGAAGACGGCGAGCACGTTGAGATTTTTGTCGAATAACCGAAAGGCGAGTGTGAGATGTGGTTCTACAGTTTCTTCAAATTGATGCAGTAATACTGTATCAAATCTCTTTCCTTTTGCATAAGAATATTGGAATGCGGAGCATCTTCCGCATGAAGGCAGGCAGAAGTCTGCACTCCTATGAACAGGATCATTCTTAATGGATAATACTGCTGTTAAACATCCCAGCGGGATGTTTGGTTTTACCATCGTCTGGCTGGGCCAGATTATTTCCGTGCTTGCCAGTTCCATGAGCCAGTTTGGTCTAACCATCTGGATGTTCCAACAGACCGAAAGCGCCACCGCATTGGGGCTGATGCAGGTTTTCTTTATCACCCCGTTCCTGCTAATCTCTCCTATTGCCGGCGTGATGGTGGACCGTCACAACCGCAAGATGATGATGATCGTCAGTGATTTGATGGCAGGCATTGCCACCATCGTCATCCTGATTCTTCAATCGCTCGGCATCCTTGAATTCTGGCATTTGTATCTCACATCGGTCATCTACGGCTTGGGCAT
>VGOX01000348.1 GCA_016875755.1 Chloroflexota bacterium | reverse complement strand
TGGCGGCGCTGATCAATGCGGGTTGTTGGTGTTTCGTGTTTTTTCTGAACATGGACTGAGTATATTAATTTTTTGCGGTTTTGACGAGGGTTCTACCCTTTTTGCAGTCGAGTCAATGATGGGTAAATAAATTGTGACGATTGTCCTCTGGTTTTGTGACATTTACGCCTACGTATGTCCGAATGGATTGGGTATCATCCACGCAAAGCTTTTATATGTAGGTTTCATTCTTTCGGAGGCGTTATGCAGGCTATCCCAAGCGAATTTCTGGCAATAGACCGAAAAGAACGGGCCAATAGCCCGTTCTTTGACATTGATCTGCGTCCTGCTGAGGCGCGTACCTGCGATTTCGATGATGTTGTCATTGAATTCGACCCGGAGCGTGCAATGGTGGAGGCGGCGCGCTGCATCCATTGCCCGGATCCTGCTCCTTGTATGGTTGCCTGTCCTACCTCGAATGATATTCCTTCTGCCATGTGGTTGATCGAGCAGGGCAGGTTCGTGGAAGCGGCAGGGATCTACCACAAGACCAGCTCTCTTCCGGAAGTCTGTGGGCGTGTTTGTCCGCATGAAGCGTTATGCCAGGGTTCCTGTGTGTTGAACAAACACCAAACGCCTGTGCTGTGTGGGGAATTGGAAGCCTTTACTGTGGATTATGAACGCCGCACGCAAGGGTATGTCATTCCAGTTGGAATGCCTGTCGGCAAGAAGGTTGCCATCATTGGCGCTGGACCTGCCGGGCTTGGTTGCGCGGACATGCTCGTGCAAAAAGGATATGACGTCACCATCTTTGAATCCAAGCCTGCGCCTGGTGGATTGTTGGTGTATGGTATTCCGAACTTCAAACTGCCGAAGGATGTCTGGCAGGAAAAATGGGAAGAGTTTGAACGCGCAGGTGTAAAGTTCGTACCGAACACCTACATTGGTAAAGATAAAACCATCGACCAGTTATTTGCGGAAGGGTTTGAAGCAGTCTTCATCGGTGTCGGTTCTGAAGTGGACGCAAAAATGGAAGACACTCCCGGTACAGACCTGCCCGGCGTGTACGAAGCAACTGACTTCCTCATCCGTAGTAATGTGGATGTAAGCCAACTTCCAGAAGATATGAAGAAACCATTGGAAATTGGTAAACGAGTGGCGGTCATTGGCGGCGGTGATACAGCCTCCGATTGTCTGCGCACCGCCCTTCGCCTCGGCGCGGAAGAAGTGACCTGTCTCTACCGCCGTACGGAAAAGGAAATGCCAGGCGGAAAGAAAGACCGCAAACTGGCGCGTGAAGAAGGCGCGAAATACCGCTTCCTGACCCAACCTGTAAAATTCATTGCTGGCGCAGACGGAAGACTTGCTGCCGTGGAATGTATCGAAATGAAACTTGGCGAACCCGATGCAAAAGGACGCCGTAAACCTGTCCCTGTGGAAGGCTCCAATTTCAGCATTGCCGTGGATACCGCCATTCTTGCGTTAGGTTACTGGCCCGACCCGATCATTGGCAAAACCACCCCTGAATTGGAAACACATAGCTGGGGCTTGATCAGCGTAAAGAACAAAGCCACTGGCGAAACCACCCGCGAAGGTGTTTTCTCAGCAGGTGACTGTGTGACCGGCCCCGACCTTGTTGTCACTGCGATGACCGGCGGTAGAAAAGCGGCACGCGCGATCGACGAATACCTCAAAAATAAGAAATAACCTGTTGTGAGGGCAGGGTTAAAATGCACGGCGAGGCGCGAGCTTCGCCGTGTGCTTTTGTTATAATCCCGCCATGAAATTGCACCGTATCATACGCGGGGTGGAGCTGACATTTCTCCTGTTGCTGATCGCCGCCATTACCGGGTACAGTAACCCGTCGCTGACCAATCCCATTGAAAAGATTCGGTCCTATACAAGGGGCATCGAATTTGATTATGTCGAATGGATGGCGAATGCTGCTCTCGTAAAACTTCGGGCGTCTTCCATTCATGCCCCGCATACGATTGCTCCAGACACCCAAAAGCAGATCGTAGAAGAATATCTGCAAGTTACTCAATCCATTCTGGATAATGAGTATTTGCTTTCGCGCCTCTATACTGATCCTGCCATTCAAAACAAGGATGCGGAATCTGAATTGCTGCGCAGTGAACTGGCTGTGTTGTACCAGCGTCAGACGGAACTCGCACCGTTGGCGGAAGCTGTTTTGCAGGAACAAGTCACTCAGGTGTTGGCAGAGATCGGTTTTACAGTAGCAGGTCAGCCCATTCCAAGTGTTTGGTATCACAGCACTCCATTGCCCAAAGCGTTGATCGTCTCGCCGCGTGACCGCATCGAACAGATCGCCAATATCTCGGTAAACACAAACATCACAGTGGACGAGCAGGTTGCGCTCGAAACCAGCGTAGAGCAAGGTTTGGACTCCTCCTCACTTGTTGTCAATGTTGGCGGCGTGGGCGTTTACCCAACCATGGTCATGCGCAGCACCAACCTGAATTGGATGGCCAGTACCGTTGCACATGAATGGATTCATAACTACCTCACCCTGCGTCCGCTGGGACTTTTGTATGGCGAAACTCCCGAACTCCGCACCATGAATGAGACAACAGCCTCCATTGCCGGGGATGAGATTGGCGCACTCGTCATCGAAAAGTTTTATCCCGAACGAAAACCCGCTTCGCTCTTAACCTTGAAACTGGTTGCCCTGCCATCAGACATTCCCAGCCCTGCCGATCTTCCGCGCCCGCCCTTTGACTTCCGCGCCCAAATGCATGAGACACGCATCAACGTCGATATCATGCTTGCGGATGGAAAGATCGAAGAAGCAGAAGCCTACATGGAAGAACGCCGTCAGGTCTTTTTACGTAACGGCTACTTATTGCGGAAGCTAAACCAGGCCTTCTTTGCTTTCAATGGAGCCTATGCCGACGCCCCCGGCGGCGCAGCAGGACAAGACCCTGTTGGCCCTGCTGTGCGTGCATTGCGCGCCCAAAGCGATTCTCTGGTGGACTTTGTCAACCGTATTTCATGGATGTGGAATTTTGAGCAGTTACAGAAGGCGGTAGGACAATAAATGAAAAAAAAGTTATACCTTTCCATTTTATTTGCAATCATTGTGTGGATGTGTACGGCTTGTGCTTCAACGGCACAAACCCAAGCGACGCTCTCTCCGATCGTAGAGAACCCCGTCATTCCTGATACGCCCACGCCTGCTTTTAGCTGCTCCGCATTTTCAGCCGAACCTACCTCTGTTCCTGAAACGTCCGCGCTTTTTCCGCCTGTCACCAGCGCGGATATTTCCATTGGCCCAGCCGATGCGGCGGTGACGATTGTGTCGTATTGTGATTACCAGACGGAAGGCTGTAAGGAGATGGCTTCGGTGTTGAGCCGTCTGGTTGCTGAACAGAATGACCTGCGTTATGTCTTTCGCCCGTTGCCGCTGATCGGGGTCACGGACAAGGCGGAGCGTTCTGTGCTGGCGGCGCTTGCTGCAGATGAGCAGGGCAAATTTTGGGAAATGCACACTCTGTTATATACGCGACATGCAGAATGGATAAATTTACCCCCTGCTGATTTTGACGATTGGGTCAAAAGGGAAGCCTTCAACGCTGGCATGGACGCAGACCAACTTCAGGCGGCGATGAATTCCGAGGAAACAGCGAACAGGCTCAGGTCCATGTATGAGGCGGCTCGGCAATTGGTCATCCCTGCAGTTCC
>VGOX01000347.1 GCA_016875755.1 Chloroflexota bacterium | reverse complement strand
GCGGATATGTCTGCGCAAACAAAGCCTCCAACAATTTGTGGATGGTGGCCTCTTCGTTATAGCAAGGGACAATGATCGAGACGAATGGCAGGTCGGTCATTCTGGTTCGTTACATGAATGCTCGCCGCCAATCGTACGGCGGCGAGGTTCCTTATTTAAGAATAATCAAAAAAATTAGGCAAGGATTGCCACGGCTTCGATCTCAACCAACCCACCCTTTGGCAAAGCCGCAACTGCAATTGTACTTCGCGCAGGCGGATTTTCAGCAAAATACTCAGCATAGATCGCATTCATTTTCGGGAAATCAGCCATATCTTGAAGGAACACAGTGGTCTTTACAACATGATCAAGGCTGGAACCAGCCGCTTCCAACACATTGCGGAGATTCGTCAGCACCTGACGTGTCTGCTCCTCCACCCCACCCGCGACCAATTCCATTGTAGCGGGGTCCAGGGCGATCTGCCCAGCTGTATACACCATCGAATTTGTGCAAATAGCCTGCGAGTAGGGGCCAATTGCCTTCGGCGCTTTTTCTGTTTGAACAACCTTCTTTTTCATCGTTACCTCTTTCGAATTAAGGTGACTACCACATTCATAATTGCAGTACCTTTTATTTTAATACAAAAACCGCCCAAAAACCTACGGCGACCCCGGCAGGACAATAGGCGTCAATGTCACCGTTGGTTGGGGGATGGCTGTCGGCAAAAGCGGAATCCACCCGCTATGGAAGAAATATTCCGAGAGGAAGGCAGTCCGTTCACGCTCATTCATCGGGCGCGGACGGGAGAAATCCTCCAACGTCGCAGTCAGTAACTCCACACCGAGATATTTGCCATCGTAAAACACATGACGGTCAATGAACTCGCGGCGCGTCCCATCGATCACTTTTCCATCTGGCAGTTCATAGGTCATCTGATCGAAGAAAAGATTCCCCAATCCATAATGGATGAACGCGTCACCGCGAAATTCCATCAAATGCGGAAAGTGCGCCTGACTCCCGCTCACCACCACCGCCCCAGCATCTGCCACCCTTCGAAAATCCTTGTCATGGGCGTAGCAAGGACCCGAATGATAGCATTCCTCATGCTGGAAGGTAAAAATCACCATATATCCATTCGCGGTCACAGCTTCGATCTGCTTCGTAAAGAAATCAAAATCGCAATCTGCCGCACCAGGTTTTATATCCGTCGCTTTCACAAAATCATACGAAAGCTTTCCATTGCAGCCCATGAAGGCAATCTTGTTTCCATTGACTTCCATCAAAACGGGCTTGCGCGCTTCCTCTTCATTTGCACCGCCGCCATAATAGGGAAGATCGTTTTCCTTATAGATCGCCAGCGTATCGAGCATGGCTTGCGTGCCGCGGTCTGCAAAATGATCACCTGTCAATTCCACAATATCCGTGCCGACATATTCCAGCAGTTCAAAATATTTTGGGTCGCTGCACAAAATAAAATTCTTGTGCCCGGGCTGCGGGAAGGGACAGCCAGCATCGAATGGCACTTCGTTGCTGATGTGCGCCACATCCGCGTTATGCATCCACTCGTAGATCAATTCACCGGGGCGTGTCACTCCTTTCAACTCCATCGTAAATGCTGTGGCACGCACCAAGGCGGTCACACCCGTCATCACCACGGTTGCCAGTTTGGATTCATCACGATTGGAGACAGGCATTTCAAACGAAGAATCCGTCAAACCAAATGTAACTTTCAGCGGGTATGCTTCTGCATTGAAACCTTTATGGAGCGGAGATTGGCCATCCACACTCAACACTTTCCACTTCGGCTGGACCTCTTCGAACGGGATGATCGCCCAATTGGACATATCCTCCCACGCCGCATCCAATAACTCATCAGATGGAACGCTACCTACCACACCGCGAGCGGGTTCGCCCCATTGAGCAGTCAACGCCCCAAGCGTGGATTCTGCCATGAGTAAACCACGCCCAGCCAATGGTCCGTTTGAAGCGCCTTTCCAGGCGGACATCAACTCATCAGAAGTCACACCATCCGTCACTGTGGGAAATGGCGCGACGAGGGCATAGATCCAAACCGAGCCTGAATCGGCAATATCCAATGTTTGTGTAGCAGATTCGACATCGTCAACCATCGGAATATTCGATGAAGCCGCAAGTTCGCGCAACGCATCAGGAACGGAAGGACTCACCCACAAAGCGACGGGCATAGGCGTGGAAGTAAGTGTCGGTTGCGTCATTGACGGCGCGGTCGGTGAAACAGGCAGTTCAACGACAGGTGTGCTCGTTGAAGGCATGCAGGCGGAAAGCAGAAATATAAAAATGAATAAGATGGTAATTTTTTTCATGTGAATACCGATGATACATAATTGTAGGGGCGACCCTCAATTTCATGGGCGGGCCGCCCCTACGGTTGTTCAAGTTTTATGAATTCAGTTATACACGCACTGGCTTATAAAGGGATTAATATTAACTGAATTTCTCTTTCTTCAATGTGTAGGCGCGCAAGTTATCTTCGTTGATCGTCACACCCAAGCCCACGCCAGTCGGCACTGTGATGGTTGAATCGGGGTTCAACACAAAACGTTCATTTGTAATATCGTTTTTGTAATAGCGATCCGAGGCAGAGACATCACCCGGCAGTTTGAAATTTGGCAGCGAAGCCAGCGCAAGATTGGAAGCGCGCCCGATACCCGTCTCCAACATGCCGCCGCACCACACGGGCATATCGTGCTGCAGACACAGGTCATGCACCATCACACCCTGACTCAATCCGCCCAGCCTGCCCGCCTTGATGTTAATGATCTTGCACGCTTTCATTTCGATCGCATATCGCGCATGACGCGGCGAAACAATACTTTCATCCAGACAGATGGGCGTATTGAACTGCGCCTGAAATTTATGATGATCCCAAATATCGTCTTCAAATAAGGGCTGTTCGATGAGCAGAAGTTTCAAGTCATCCAACGGTTTGAGGCGCGACGCATCATCCATCGAATACGCGGAATTGGCGTCCACTTGCAAACGCAGCTGCGGAAATTCTCTGCGAACAGCGGAAGCATCTTCGACATCCCTGCCGGGTTTGATCTTGATCTTTACCCGCGCATAGCCCTGCCCCACATATTCCGCCACGCTTCGCACCAAACCCTGAGCTGATTCTTGGATCCCGATCGAGACACCCACTTCGACCTTTTCACGCACACCGCCGAACAACTCATGCAGAGATTTACTTTCGCGCTTGCCGAGCAAATCCCAAAGAGCCATTTCCACGCCCGCCTTGGCGAGGTGATGTCCGCGAATGCCAGAGACGCGACCTTGAAAATCAGGCGCATCTTTTACATCTTTACCAAGAATCAATGGAACAATAAAATCCCTGAGAATGTGCATGGACGTCCCCACCGTCTCATAGCTATAGCCCGGGTCATGTGAAGCGACACACTCACCCCAGCCGATCAACCCTTCGGAATGGATTTCGATGATGACACATTGACGCGTGGTCTCCCGTCCAAAAGAGGTTTCGAAAGGCGAAACAAGCGGCATGGAAAGATGATGCAGGGTGATGGATTCTATTTTCATAAGGTACTCGATAGTTGTGTTTTGATAAAAGGCAGCAAAATATCAGGCAAGAGCAAAAGCCTGTTGCTTGGCGAATAAATAGGCAAATAAGTCATTGGCTTTCTGTCCTTGTTCAAGTTGCTGAGATGCGTAG
>VGOX01000346.1 GCA_016875755.1 Chloroflexota bacterium | reverse complement strand
TACATTCACCAGCGCGGATGCCGTCAGCGCCGAGGGTGTAACCGGCTTCGTCGAGCAACGCGGCGGCGGCATCGGGATCATAGCCATCCACAGTGAGGCTGGTGTTGGTCCAACCGCTGTTGGGCCACTGGCTCACAGGAACGGTGGTCTTGCCGAAGAGCAGGGCATCCACAATTGCCTGGCGGTTGATGCCAAGGGTGAGCGCCTTGCGGACGCGGACATCCTTGAAGGGGCAGAAACCTTCGTTGTCAGCAGCGCCGCGGCCATCCACACCATCGACACGTCCCATGTTGAAGAAGTAGTGTTCGAAGTTGGAGCCGGGATCCACGGTCAACACAACAGCCGGGGCAAGCGATTCGAGGGTGGCAATGTCACCTTCAGAGAAGTTGGGGTAGAAATCCACATCACCGGTCTGGAGCGCAGCAAGAGCAGCGGCAGAGTCAGCCACAAAGCGGATCTGGAGGCGATCAAGAATCGCACGACCCTTGTGGTAGTTCGGGTTGGGGAGCAGGGTCATGTAGTCGCCAGGAATCCATTCGGTAATGACGAACGGACCGGAGCCCACAGTGGGCATACGGGTGAACGGATCAGACTCAGCGGCGGTCACACCTTCGAGGATGTGCTTGGGCAAAATACCACCCGCGTTGTTGGGACCCTGGGTGAAGAGGGTGGGCCAAGCCGGGTAGAGTTCAGAGAAGGTGATCACCACAGTGGTGGCATCGGGGGCTTCCACGCTGGCAATCTTGTCATAGCCAGTGCGGGAGGTCACCGCATTACCGGGATCCATCACGAATCCCCAGGTGAACACAACATCTTCCGCGGTGAGCGGGGCGCCATCGGACCAGAAGAGGCAGTCCTTCAGTTTCCAAGTGATGGTGAGACCATCAGCAGAAACGCCGCCGTTATCGGCAGAGGGAACTTCCACAGCCAATTCAGGAATGAAAGCGCCTTCATCGGTCCATTCGCCCAAGCCAACGAGGGTCATTTGGGTGACCCACACAGCGTAGGACATCTGGGTGAAGTAAGGCACAACGGCGTCGGGTTCCTGGTCGTAAGCGCCAGTAACAGACTTACCGCCATCTGGGAACGCAATCGGCTCGGTGCCGGCAGGTTCACAAGCACCGGGGGCTTCCGTAGCCTCGGCGGGGGCTTCAGGCGCGGGGGCTTCGGTGGCAGGTGCGCCACCACAAGCCGCAAGCACAATACTTGCAAGCACCATCAGCGAAAACAAAATAGACAGTTTTTGTTTCACGGTTTCTTCTCCTTGAGAGAAATAGGTTTTATGGAGGTATGGGGAAAGATGGAGATCTCTCCTCGTGCCTCCCGACAGGTGCAGATTATACAACAAAAGGGAACTTAAAAAACAGGCAGCGGAACGCCAATTCCATTTAGCCCTACCGCGGCAGGGTCTTTATGCCATACCCCGGGAATGGCTTCGCCGCATTTTTTGCATTTTCCCTCTCCCGTGATGTGATACTCGTGGATGACGTACCCGCGCCTCTTTACTACGGGATAGCTGCATCGTGGACAGCGGGTATCTTCATACTCCCCAACATGGCCCGGTAAATTCCCTGCATACACAAAATTGAGCCCCGCCTCGCGCCCGATCTCCGCCGCACGGATAAGCGTCTGCGCGTCGGTGTTATCAGGCTCGGTCATCTTGTAATCTTTGTGGAAGGCAGTCACATGCCACGGAATGTCCACCGAAAGACCCGCGAGAAAACGCGCCGCATCCCACAACTCTTCATTCGAATCATTGAACCCGGGAATGACCAGCGTCACCACTTCCACCCATAAACCCGCCTCGCGTGCGCGTTGAATGCCGTCCAGCGTGTGTTGCAATGTGCCGCCAAGTTTGCGGTAGTTCTTATCGCTCATGCATTTCAAATCCACTTTGTAAGCGGAGAGATACGGCGCGAGATATTCGATAGCTTGGGGGGTGTTATTTCCATTGGAGACGTACGCGCACATCAGC
The DNA here is from genome assembly GCA_016875755.1 of Chloroflexota bacterium. Classification (GTDB taxonomy): domain Bacteria; phylum Chloroflexota; class Anaerolineae; order Anaerolineales; family Villigracilaceae; genus Villigracilis. The sequence continues at coordinate 1,714 of VGOX01000346.1, read as the reverse complement.
CCATTTGCTTTGGCTTCCTTGAAAATTTCTACCGCCCACTCACTGGTGATGAGCGGCTCATTATAAGAAGAGACCACCACCGAAGCCTTGGTCTTTCGCGCATATTCCACCATCATCTGAGGTGTGATCTCGCGGATGAACTGCGCCGAAATATCCGAAGCGGGGTCGCGCATGGCTTGCGAGGTCAGCCAGTTTTGGCAATACGGGCAGTGATAATCACAGCCGAGCATCCCAAACGTCAACGCATTGGCGCCGGGTAACACGTGTGAAAATGGTTTCTTCTCGATGGGGTCACTTTGCAATGCCGCCACATAACCATGCGGCACGCGCAACGTTCCGCCCTTGTTGAACCGCACCTGACAAATTCCCCGCTTGCCCTCGCGAATCAAACAGCGATGTCCACACGCGAAACAGCGCACGGATTTGTCGGCGAGTTTCTCATATAACTCACCTTCAACGGTCAAACGGTCAAGACGATCAGCCAGAACGGTCATCTACTATAATATACCCATGTTAACCGTTGTAATTCAAGCCGGCGGGCAATCTTCACGCATGGGCGAGGACAAAGCCCTCAAACCATTTCTCAGTCATCCCCTCATTCAACGCGTCATCGAGCGGATGTCTCCCATCGCGGATGAGATCATCGTCACCACGAACCGTCCCGCAGATTATGAGTTTCTAAACCTGCGCCTCACGCCTGACTTGAAGCCGGGTCGCGGTTCTCTGGGCGGACTCTACACTGCGCTCGCATCCGCTTCGCATCCGCTGGTGGCGGTGGTGGCGTGTGATATGCCGTTCGCCAGTACCAAGCTCCTCGAAACCGGAACCAGCCTCCTTGTTAAGGAAGAAGCGGATGTCGTCATCGCAAAAACAGACGAAGGCTATGAACCATTCCATGCCGTCTATCGCCGGGCGACTTGTCTGCCTGCCATCGAAGCGGCGATTGATGCGGATAAATGGAAGGTGATTGCGTGGTTCCCGCAGGTGAAGGTGCGCGAACTATCGCCCGATGAAGTGCGTGCCTGCAACCCATCGGGCTTGTGTTTTTGGAATGTGAATACCCCCGAAGAATTTGAAAAAGCCGAACTGATCGCCCGACAAACTGACTAGCCGGCCATTCAATTATCAGATTATCTGACGATCAACACCGGGCACGGCGCATGTGCCACAACTTTCTGACTCGTGCTGCCAAGCAGCAAACCCGCCAGTTGACCCAGTCCGCGCGACCCCATGACGATAAGATCGCACTTGCTCGTGTTCGCAACTTCGATGATCGCTTCGGCAGGGCTGCCTTCGAGGATTCCCGAATGGACGGGGCAAGGCACATCGCCCACTTCCTGCACAGCAGTTTTGAGAATTTCCTCTGCTTCGCCTCTGCGGCTGGTGATGGCGATCTGCATATTTGGCTCACCGAGATAAATGGGGATCGGATCGTACACGACCACGACATGAATTTCCTTTGCGTTGACGGTGCGCGCCAGTTCGGCGGCTTTGTGCGCGGCGCGCAGGGCGTGTTCTGAACCATCCACCGACAGTAGAATTTTCTCGAACATGTTGCCTCCTTTTGTGTGGGGTAAAATTTAAATAGGCTCTTTGGGATTTCGCGTGGCGGTGCCATATATGGTGGTGCTCCGATTAAGCAAACCTGCGATAGCCTTCGATATCAAGGTAGAGCCGTTGGAACAAAGTTGTGTTGCGAAGAATGCCGTAACAG